>NZ_WJYH01000019.1:0-77064 GCF_009668065.1 Acinetobacter sp. RIT698 | reverse complement strand
CTTATTGTTTTTTACATTATATGGTTTTTTGAGTCCATACTTTAAGCATGATCATAAAAAATCTATTTGTAAACCGATTTTATTTAACCGAAAAACAGGCAAAGTATTTTTTTATTTAACTGATGCTGAATATATAGAGCGAGATTGGAAAGATGTTGTTTATGTAATGGGGAATAGCTTTGGTCTTTCAGGTGCACCTTTAAGAGAGCTTAGAGCACATATTGTTGAAGATGGTCTGTTAAAACATACTTTTGTCATTGGTTTTCCCATGATTGGTATATTTCGTACCCAAGGCTTATGGTCATTTATATGTCATTTTATGCATAAAGGGCCAGAAGAATTGTATCCAAAGCCTAATCCGATGTATGGAACAATAGATCCTTTTACTCAATTAACATTTTGCCAACAGGTCATTGGTGCACAAGAAAGTTATCGAGATACATGGAGGTCATTTCGAATCATTTATCATGATAACTGGGTTCCTGCTTTATTTTCCTATCCTTTTGATGTGTGTAATTTTATTGCAAGACGAATATTGCTTAATATAAAGCCTCTACCTGTATGGCATAAAGAGGTTATCTATAAAAATAAAATGGAACAACAACGTTCAGAGGAAATTAGCTTTAAAGATAATTTTGAATTTAGTATGTTTGAGATGAAAGATAAATGATAAAGCGCGTAAGCGCTTCTATCTTTAATTATATTAATAGGTTAACTATGCTAAATGGTACTTTACAATACCCGGTTTATAAGAATGATAGACACCTAACCCCAAAAGAAAAGGGCAATATCCTTTCCAAAAGAGCCACTGATAAATCAAATATTTCTCATAGCTATAATTTTATAAAAATGAATTCTAGCTATATGGAATGTGTGAATAATAGCTTTTTCTTAAAGGGGAATTCTTATTTTAATTTGCTCGGTGTTTTACTAATAGGCGCACCAATTATATTATCGTTATGGATTTTTACTTTTTATGTAAATTTGATCAAATATGATCATGAATTTTTGAGCTTTATTGTCATTTTTTCTCCAATGCATATTTTCTTTTCTTTTATTCTTTATGTTTTTTATAAAGGTTATCAAAATTTTAAAAAGTATGAAAAATTAGGCTATAACTATTATCCAATCCGATTCAACAGAATAAATCAAAAAGTCTATGTTTATGATGTAAGTGGCCAAATATTCATAGGTGATTGGAATAAAATTGACTTTATTTTAAATAGTCGGCTTGGTGGGTATGAGGGTACTTTTTGGGAAGTCAAAGGATTTATCAAGGATAATAATGGTTTGATTGTTTATACGTTTGCCTTTGCACTCAGTAAGAATAAAAAACAAGAGACACTGGAAATATGGGAATTTATCAAAGAATATATAAATAATGGACCTGAGAAGCTTTATTTTAATAAAAAGGTAGCAGGTGTAATTTATCGCCTACCCGCTGAAAAGTTAAGTTATTGTCTAAATATCGAAGCACATCCTGAGTCTTTAGAAACCAGTAAGGAAATCGTTGCTTTAGATTATCAAAGTGAAATTCGATCATTCTACTCACGAGCAATGATCAAAATTTTAGGGAATACTCGGAACAAATTTATTCGTGCTGATAAACAACCAAAATGGCCTCAGAATGTGGAAAATGAATGTCAGGTTGATGCTACAGACCCCTATGTTGTTGATGCTTCGACAACATACCAACTTGATACATTTGGAAAAATAATCAAATAAAAAAGCCCCTCAGGGCTTTCTTATCTCAACACATTCTTAAGGTAACTGCTTAATCGGGCTACCACCCAAAGCTTGCATCAAAGTGACATAAGCATTGTATTGGCTTTGCTTGGCTTGAACTAAAGACAAACGAGCACTACGCGTGGTTTCTTGAGCATCCAAAACATTTTTTAAAGCAATTGCACCATTACGATAGCGTACATTGGTCAAACGTTCTGTTTTTTCCGCAAGTTCCAAGTTCTTTTGTTGAAAGGCGACTTGTTTATCTAGCTCAGTACGATTCGACAATGCATTTTCAGTATCTGCAAAGGCTTGGTACAAGGTATTACGATATTGAACAATGGCTTTTTCATAGTCCAGTTCGCTGATTTTTAAATTCTTTTGCATATCATTATATTGTAAAAACGGCAGGCTTAAGCTTGCGCCTAAAGTCAGTGCAGGATTTTTCAATAAATTTGTCAATGATGTGCTGGTTGAACCTAAATTCCCCGTCAAACTGATTGAAGGATAATAGCTGGCTTTGGTGGCATCTTTGGTCGCCAAAGATTCACGTAAACGCAATTCGGCTGCTTTTAAATCAGGACGGCGCGACAAGATATCTGCCGGTAAACCCGCTGAGATATTGGGTAGACTGATCTGCGGTAATTGCTGTGGTTCTTGAATATTTAACTGTTGCACAGGTATTTGTAATAACACTGCCAAAGCGGTACGTGTTTCAACACGTTGCTGTTCAATTTGACTTAAACTGGCTTTTTGGCTTTGTACCGATTGCTCAGCTTGGGTCAAATCTAGTCCTGAAACAGCGCCAGCACGATATTGAGTACGCACCAATTCAAAGGTTTTTTGAGTAGCAGCTAGGCTTTGTTGGGCAGAGCTGTAACGTTCATTTAAATAACCCAATTGCCAATATAAATTTGCGGTTGTGGCAATTAAGGTCTGCCCAGTGGCTTGTAAGTCTTGTTCAGTGGCTAAAGATTCCCACTTCGATGCTTCAGTTTGACGTGCTAATTTTCCAAACAAATCCACTTCATAACTGACACCCGCACTGAGAGATAGACCTTTGGCAGCATCATCACCTGAATGAAGGTCAAAGCTATGTCCCGTAGATACCCCTGAATTAACACGAGGACCTTGTTGGTCTCGCGCTAAGCCAGCTCTTAAACGGGCTGTTTGTAAGTTAATCCCTGCAACAGCTAAATCAGCATTGCGTTGAATCACTTGATTGACCAGTTGATTTAACTGAGCATCACCAAATAAGGTCCACCACTGATCTGCATATAAATCTGCCTGAACGTGTTTAGATTTTGCATTGTCGTAAACAAAACCATTTGGAATTTGCACAGCAGGGGCCTCGTATGGGGTTTTAACCACAGCCGAACAACCGACCAATGAACTCCCAAGAATCAAGGCGCTTGCAAGTTTGCTTAAATTCATTTGCATTAATAATTTCCTTATTCTTCGGTTATTCACGCGAAAGTGCATCAACAGGATTGAGCTGTGCTGCATTGCGAGCTGGGATAAATCCAAATACCACACCAATCAAGGTTGAACATACAAATGCCGCAATGATAGAGGTGCTTGAATACGCCATTTGGAAACTGCCTTTGGCAATATGTCCAATCAACTGTCCAATGCCTAAAGAGAGCAGGACCCCTAAGATACCGCCCAAAATACACACCAAAACAGCTTCGATCAGGAACTGTTGCAGAATGTCACTTTGCCGAGCACCTACAGCCATACGCACACCGATTTCTTGGGTACGCTCGGTCACAGACACCAACATGATGTTCATTACCCCAATACCACCGACAACCAATGAAATCACCGCAATAGCTGAAACCAGTAAAGTCATGGTTTGTGTGGTCTGTTCAATGGTTTGACGAATACTGTCAGAGTTTTGAGTAAAGACATCTTGTGCGCCATGACGTTGTTCCAACAAACTTAAAATGGCATTTTCAGCAACCGCAGTTGGATATTCATCTTTAATACGCACGATGATGCTACGAACATTGGATTGTCCTAACATTCGGCTCATGACGGTTGAATAAGGTAGATAAACATTGAGACTGTCTGAGTTGCCCATAAAGCCTTGCTGTGCATCAATCACACCAATGATTCGGCTTGGAACACTTCCCAATAACAGCACTTGCCCTACAGGGTTAGTGCCATCTGCAAAGAAAGTCTTTTCAGTATTGGCATCAATCACCACATCCTGCGCTCGCCCAGTGATACTGTTTTTATCAAAAGCTTGCCCAGATTTAAAGGTCATACCACGCACATAGAAGAAATCCGCACTGACACCATTGACGGTTGCTGAAGCTTCGGTGTCTTTAAAACGTGCTGTTACGCTACTATTGACTGTTGGACTGACTGCTTCGACATACGGTTGCTCTGAGAGTGCGTCAGCATCTGCTGGAACCAAGGTTTTAAACTGTGCTGTTTTCGAGTTATCACCAAAGCCACGTCCCTGAAAGACGGTAATGGTATTGGTGCCTAAACTGCTGATGTTATCAAGAATCTGCTTTTGTGAGCCATTGCCCAAAGCCACCACCGAGACCACAGATGCAATCCCGATAATAATACCCAGCATGGTTAAAAAGGTACGCATACGATGGGCATTCATTGCCAGCAAGGCCATACGGAAGGCTTCTGCAAAACGATCTAATGCAGAACGCCATTTAGATGACTTTTTACGATTCGATTTAGGTTCTGGATCGACAACAATATCAATCTCATCATCATGTTCAGGAACATTTGGCTTATCCGCGATGATGTTACCATCACTGATTTCAATGATACGTGTCGCATTTTTTGCCACATTCATATCATGGGTAACCAGAATAATGGTATGCCCTTTGGCATTGAGCTCACGTAAAATACGCATAACTTCAACACCACTGTGCTTATCCAGTGCGCCAGTGGGTTCATCCGCAAGGATGACATCACCACCATTCATCAATGCGCGGGCAATTGAAACACGCTGTTGTTGTCCACCCGAAAGCTGATTTGGACGGTTTTCAGTTTTTTCACCGAGTCCTAAGTCAGTCAAAATTTCATGTGAACGCTTTTGACGCACACTCGGGTCCATACCAGCATAAATCGCTGGAACTTCAACGTTTCCTGCGGCATTTAAATCACCCAGTAAGTGATAGCGCTGGAAAATAAAACCAAAATATTCACGGCGTAATTGCGCGAGCTCATCGGGTTCAAGTTGACCTGTTTCACGTCCATTGACTTGATAACTACCTGATGTGGGTTGATCCAAACATCCCAAGATATTCATCAATGTCGATTTACCCGAACCAGATTGCCCAACAATAGCAACCAGTTCACCGGGGTAAATTTTAAGGTTAATACTCTTTAAAATCTGAATAGTGGATTCACCCGCAGGGAACTCACGAATCAGATTACTGACCTCAAGTAGAGGTTTGATCTGATGATTGTTCTGATCCATGCTTAGAGTCTCATTGGGCCACTGTTTTTATTGCTTCGTTTTGCAGAGTCATTGGATGTATCTGAACCATCTGCTAGTACAACTTGATCACCTTCATTGAGGCCACGCAGTACTTGGGCGGTTACACGGTTATTTAAACCAATTAAAACTTGTTTACGTTGAGCACTACCATCCGCCTGTAAAACGCGAACAATCGAAACCGAAGCTTTACCTTGATCAATCAAAGTCTTTTCATCTGCTGTGAGTTCAAGGCGTTCTGGGCGATCAGCAGCATTTTGTCCATTTTTATTTGCTTGACCTTGAGGTGCAGATGCTGAACGAGTTGAATTTGCACCAGATGCGCCATTTGCGGATTTATTGGCACGTTGTGGGCGGTTTGAAGACTGTAATGCCGCAGCAGGAACAGTCAGTGCATTTTTGGCTTCAGCCAGAATGATATACACCTGTGCGGTCATATCAATTCGGAGTTTACCGTCATCGTTTGGTACATCGAATAGGGCATTATAATAAATCGCTGTACTTGTTGATGATGAAGATGAGTTGCTTGATGTTTCAGTATTAATTGATTCTGGTGCTGGCTCTACTTGACGCAGTGTTGCATAGCGTTTTTTCTCACTATCACCCAGTGTAGTGAAATAAACTTTTTGACCTTCTTGAACTTTCATGACATCTGCTTCAGACACTTGTGCCTTGATGGTCATGGTGTCCAATTTTGCAAGTTTCACAATAGTCGGTGCACTTTGGTTGGCGTTTACCGTTTGACCTTCTTCGGTCACAATGGCTACCACGGTGCCGTCCATAGGTGCAACAATACGGGTATAACCTAAGTTTTCTTGTGATGTTGCAAGTGTAAGTTTGGATTGCTCAATTTGTGCATCCATCGAAGCAATATCAGCTTGTGCTGTTTTAAATGCGGCTAAGGCACTGTCATAATCTGCTTTAGAGGTTGCATCTTGTGCAAACATATTTTTTTGGCGGTTATATTCTGCCTCAGCTTTGGCTAAAGTCGCCTGTTTGGTTGTCAACTGGGCCTGTTGATTTTTAATATTGGCTTCAGCCGTTTTTAAATCGTTGCTTTGACGCACTGAATCAATTTGTGCAATCAGTTGACCTTGTTTAACTTGGTCACCCAGCTTGACGTACATTTTTTTAACTTGACCTGAAACCTGCGCACCAACGCTCACCATCTTGGTTGCTTCTAAATCACCTGTTGCAAGAACTGCATCTTCAATATCACCACGTGTGACTTCTGAGGTTATATACTGCGGTTGTGTATTTTTAGGCTTTAATACGTACCATGCGATTGCGGCAATGATGGCAAGACAAACCGCTATAAGAATGGCTTTGGCTGGTTTTATTTTTGGCATAGCGATAATTGGGCTGAAAGAAAAATTGATCAAATTATAATGATTAAATAAGGATAAAGCGTGAATTTTTTAAAATAAATGGAAATGAGAATTATTCTGCATAATATCTATTTAAGCATTGATAAATAAAGTTTTTCCACATAATTCAGCAATACATTGTTGAATGATATGTTCTGGGCTTTCTTTGCTGAGTCCTTTGATTGCAGCATCTACACGCAATAACAGTTGTGGCCAAGTTAAAAATGAATGCGGATTTAAGCGTCTAAGTGCTTGTTGATACAAAGAAATCTTGGTTTTCCAAATACCGAGCTGTAAGGCATTTTGTGGTTGTTCATACAACTGCATCAAAAGACGCATTTCTTTACTAATTGTCCATAAAATTAAACTGTTGGGTTCTCCTGACTCCACAAGATATTGGAAAATTTTAATCGAAAGTGCCAAGTTTCCAGCAATCAATGCATCACTTAAATCAAAGGTGCTATAACGTGATTGATCCTGTAAACATTCTTGTAAATGTTCAATTGAAATCTGCTTTTGATCTGGGAAGGTATCGGCAACACGCATCAGGCTGTTTTTGGCAGCCAAAAGATTATGTTCATGATGTTGTTCAAGCCAGATCCAGGCATCTTGATTTAACTGGACACCGAGCTGATCTGCTTCGATTGACAATATTCGTTGACGGTCTTGCGGGTAATTTGCGGTTAAAGCAATCACCACGCCATTGGCTTCAACGGTTTGAAAGAAACTTGACTTTAGACTACTTGAGTCTTGTTTGGGCATAATGATCACAAGCAGGTTGTGTTCATTATGTTGAATATAGTGTTTGAGTTGTTTGAGTCCATTGGCATCGGGTTTGATATTACCATGGACTTCAAGTGCCAGATTTTGAGAAAATAAAGATAAGCTATTCAAAGCATTAAAGACATTTTTCCAGTCGGAAACGCTATTGAGATCATAGCGTTGTCTTTCTACTTCATGTTTTGCCCAGCTTTTTCTTAAAGCATCGAGTAGGTTTTGTTCTAGAAGTGGTTCTTGACCATGTAAAATCCAAACACCTCGCGCTTCATCAACACGTTTAAGGGCTTGTAAATAGTCAAGTTTCATAGAATTATTGCGCTACAGGTTGGGTCGAAAGAGTACGTGCTTTAGGTAAGCGATTGGCTGCAATTTGACGCGACATTTGTTGTGCAATGTCATCAATCAAAATTTGGCTCAGATATTTATATTGTTGATCATCTGTGTTGACCGTTGCAACATCATATTGATAGCTACGAGATGCATTTAAGGTCCGAGGTTCAGTAATCGGATTTCCTTGTTTATCTTCAATCTGGAAAGTAACACTTAGGCGGAGTAGTGTTTCTACCAATTTACCATTTAACTCATGACGAACAGGTTTGTAGTCTAATACTCGTAATACATAAGCATCACTTGAATTACTCAGTTGGACACCTGTCGCAGTTAAATAAACACTGAGTTTCTTTTCAAGATCTTCAGTATTTGCAGGTAATACCAGTTGTAATTTGGTGTAAACCAAAGGCGTTGCTTGGGCATTGGTGCCCTTTAAATGAAAGCCACAACCTACTAAGCCCGCACTCAGACCCAAAGTTAATACAACTGCAGCAACACGTTGAACTAAATGCATGCTTTGTCCTCATGAAATTCCATTGGATATGGAATATTTAATCTTTATAAATTCACGCCATTTTAGAATCAAAGCCCGTTGAATGACAACGGGCTTTGTTTGGGTTTTGTTTATTCTACTAAAGTCCCTTCTCCCTTAGGGAGAAGGTTAGGATGAGGGGAATGACCTCTCCCTAACCCTCTCCTAGAAGGAGAGGGGATTTAAGCAGGAAATTAAACCACCAAATTCACAAGCTTATTTGGAACCACAATTTCTTTCTTGGTTGGACCGGTTAAGAATTGCTGAACCTCAGGTAATGCTTTAGCCAATGCCAATAATTCATCTTTCGATGCATCAACAGAGACTTCTAATTTGCCACGAAGCTTACCATTGACTTGAACTACGATGGTTTGTGTATTACGTGTCAATGCAGACTCATCAACCGTAGGGAACAGTACCGAAGTTAAATCGATATCAAACTCAGTCAATAAGGTCTGACTTAAGTGTGGTGCAAATGGTGCAAGCAAAGTCAATAAAGTGGTAATCGCTTCACGTGCTACAGCAACATCGTTGTCATCTTTTGCTTCAAACTTATTGCTGGCATTGAGTAATTCCATCAAAGCTGCAATCGCAGTATTGAATGCATGACGACGTTCGATGTCATCACCCACTTTTTGAATCGTTTCATGAGTTTTACGACGCAGGTCTTGCGCTTCAGTGGAAAGTTTCGAAGCATCAATTACTGTTGCATGGTTGCCTTTTTCAAGGAAGCCTGCAACTAAACGCCATACACGTTTTAAGAAACGGTTTGAGCCTTCGACACCAGCATCAGACCATTCTAAAGATTGATCTGGTGGTGCAGCAAACATCATGAATACACGTGCAGTATCCGCGCCGTACTGGTTAATAATCTCTTGTGGGTCAACGCCGTTATTTTTCGATTTCGACATTTTCTCCTGACCACCAATTTCCACTGGTAAGCCATCTGCTTTAAGAGTTGCTTTAACGATTTTTCCTTTTTCATCTTTCTCTAGGAATAGATCTTCTGGATTATACCAAGTTCTCTTTTCTGGATTTTGGCTCACTATTCGGTAATAGGAGTCCGCTAAAACCATACCTTGAGTCAGTAAGTTGGTAAATGGTTCGTTGCCTTGTACCACACCCTCATCACGCATAAGTTTATGGAAGAAACGTGCATAAAGTAAATGTAGGATTGCATGCTCTACACCACCAATATATTGGTTTACAGGCAACCAAGATTTTGCAGCTTCAGGTTTAACTAAACCACCCGTGAAATCAGGAGAAGCGTAACGTGCATAATACCAAGATGATTCTACAAAGGTATCCAAAGTATCGGTTTCACGACGTGCATCACCACCACAGCTTGGGCATTTTGTTTGATAAAATTCAGGCATTTTATTTAAAGGATTACCTGAACCATCTGGAACCACATCTGTTGGAAGAACAACTGGTAGTTGATCTTCTGGAACAGTGACTTGACCACACTTATCACAGTTGATCATCGGAATTGGACAACCCCAGTAACGTTGACGAGAAACCCCCCAGTCACGTAAACGGAATTGAACTTTAGCGCTGGCAAGACCTTGTGGTTCTAATTTGCTTAGGAATGCATCAAAAGCAGCTTGGAAGTCTAAGCCGTCAAATTCAGCTGAATTGACCAATTTACCTTCTTTAGAACCGTACCATTCTTGCCATTCTGACGCAGAATATTCAGCATCATCTGAGCCTTTGGCATCAATGACTTGTTTGATTGGTAAGTTGAACTTATTGGCAAATTCAAAATCACGCTCATCATGTGCAGGAACGGCCATCACCGCGCCTGAACCATATGACATCAATACATAGTTTGCGATCCAAACAGGAATATCTTGACCCGTAACAGGGTGTTTAACTGATAAACCTGTTGCCATGCCTTTTTTCTCAGCAGTCGCAAGATCCGCTTCTGCAACAGAACCCATACGACATTCTTCAATAAAGGCAGCAAGTTCTGGCTTGCCTGCTTCAGATTGAATCGCAGCAGCTTTGAGCGCTAGAGGATGTTCAGCTGCAACCGCAACATAAGTTACCCCCATCAAGGTATCGGCACGTGTGGTATAAACTGTTAAACCATCTGCATAAACTTCGGGATTTGCTGACGGGAAGGTAATGTCCATACCCGTTGAACGACCAATCCAATTGCGTTGCATGGTTAAAACTTGTTGTGGCCAACCGTCTTTTAAGGTATCTAAATCGTCTAATAATTCTTGTGCATAATCGGTAATACGGAAGTAATACATTGGAATATCACGTTTTTCTACCAATGCACCTGAACGCCAACCACGACCATTTTCAACTTGTTCATTTGCAAGAACAGTTTGGTCTACAGGATCCCAGTTCACTGTAGACAATTTGCGATAAATTAAGCCTTTTTTATAGAGCTGTACAAATAACCATTGTTCCCAGTGGTAATACTCTGGTGTACAGGTGGCAAATTCGCGATCCCAGTCGACAGATAGACCAAGTTTCTTCAATTGATCGCGCATATATGCAATGTTTTCAAAGGTCCACTTTGCTGGTGCAACTTGATGAGCAATCGCTGCATTTTCAGCAGGTAAGCCGAAAGCATCCCAACCCATCGGTTGTAGCACAGTTTCACCTTTGAGACGGTGAAAACGGCTGATCACATCTCCAATAGTATAATTACGCACATGACCCATATGCAGTTTGCCGCTTGGGTAGGGGAACATCGAGAGAATATAACGACGTGGACCTTCTACAGTGTCGGCAACTTTAAACGATTTGCGATGTTCCCAGTCTTTTTGGACTTGAGGCTCAATCGCATTTGCTTGATATTCAGGGTCAATATGAGTAGTCATAAATGTATTTGAGAATAATGGTTAAAAAACTGTGCACACAGCATAGCGCAAAATCCATCAAAAAGTGAATTTTGCGCGCTTTTAAATCTGAAAAACTTGTGATTTTACTTTTAATTTAATTATTGAGGCGTCGCAAGGCTAGGAGGTGTATTTTGCTCATTTTGTGGTGCGACATTCGGCTGTTGTGCATTTGATGGGTTAACCACTGGTGCAGGTGTTACAGGTTGAGTACCTTGTGGTTGTCCATTTTGTGGCTGATTTTGTGGTGTATGCGACTGAGCTGTTGGTGTTGAGTTGGTGGGTGTTGAATCTCCATGATAGCCATAAGTATTCACCTTGCTTTGGCTACGTGCATTCTTCGGCGGCGGTGTGGTGGTGTAATGGGTAGAGCCTTTGCTGTCTACCCATTTATAATACTGTTTTGCATGACTGGCGCTGACCCCAACCATAGAGAATAAGGCAAAAATTGTCGATACAAAAACGGTGTGTGCAAAGCGTTGACGTTGTTTCATTTTATAGAACCTTTGAGTCATTTTTTATTCAGATGAAAACGAAAAATCATTCTGCTATTAATATACATCGGATTGTTTTCGCTTGATCTGGGTATTTTAAAAATCGTATTTATTTTATACAGAAAAATAAAATTTTAAATAATTCTTTTGCAATTTTATTGGCTTATAAGTCTTTGAAAGTTTTATTTATAAGACAACCAAAAAAAAGGAATAGTTTTAAAAATAAACGCTTGGTAAATAAACAATAAAAAGCCTGATAGAAACCTTGACTTTGTTCGCTAAAACTACAAAAATGCTTGCTTTAGTTTCAGATGTTTTTTTCGATCACCCTTCGAGTAAAAATATCAAAGCAAGCAATAACATTTTCTCTAAGCCGAGAAAATGACTCTACCGAAGCATGTTTATCCCAACATATTTCAGTGATTCATACAGCTCAAACAGCTGCGTGACGATTTATTTTTTTATTGCTGCAAAAACTAGTAAATATGTGTGCTATAACAGAGCGCACAATCAATGAATGAAACACGGCCTGTGTCTCCCATAGCGCTGTGGAATAAAGATTAGGGTGAATACGTTGGAACTTTTATCTGGTGGTGAAATGCTCGTTCGTGCATTGGCGGACGAAGGCGTTGAACATGTTTTTGGATATCCAGGCGGCGCAGTATTACATATTTATGATGCGCTATTTAAACAAGATAAAATCAATCATTACCTCGTACGTCATGAGCAAGCTGCTGGTCATATGGCAGATGCTTACTCACGTGTGACGGGTAAAACAGGTGTAGTGCTGGTCACTTCTGGACCTGGCGCAACCAATACTGTAACACCAATCGCTACAGCCTATATGGACTCAATCCCAATGGTGATTTTGTCTGGACAGGTTGCCAGCCATCTTATTGGTGAAGATGCATTCCAAGAAACAGATATGGTCGGTATTTCTCGCCCGATCGTAAAACATAGTTTCCAAGTGCGTCATGCAAGTGAAATTCCTGCCGTTATTAAAAAAGCATTTTATATTGCTGCTTCAGGTCGTCCGGGTCCTGTTGTGGTCGATATTCCGAAGGATGTCACTAATCCTGTCGACAAATTTGCTTATGAATATCCTGAAAAAGTGAAGATGCGCTCTTATCAGCCACCTCACCGCGGTCATTCAGGTCAAATTCGTAAAGCCATTGATGAGCTGATTAATGCCAAACGCCCTGTCATTTATACAGGTGGTGGTGTTGTTCAGGGCAATGCTTCTGCATTACTGACTGAATTGGCGCATTTATTGAATTACCCAGTGACCAATACGCTAATGGGTTTGGGTGCATTCCCAGGCGATGATGAGCAATTCTTGGGTATGTTGGGTATGCATGGTACATACGAAGCCAATATGAGTATGCATAATGCGGATGTTATCTTGGCGATCGGTGCGCGTTTTGATGACCGTGTAACCAATAATCCAGCGAAGTTCTGTACCAATGCGAAAGTGATTCATATTGATATCGACCCAGCGACGATTTCAAAAACCATTATGGCGCATATCCCAATCGTGGGTGCGGTAGAGCCAGTACTTCAAGAGATGTTGGTTCAATTGAAACAAATGAATGTTTCTAAACCAAACCCTGAAGAAATCTCGGCATGGTGGTCACAAATCAACGAATGGCGCAAAGTACATGGTTTGCGTTATGCGCCAGGTGAAAATGGTGTGATGAAACCACAACAAGTGGTTGAAGTCTTAGACAAAGTAACCAATGGTGAAGCGATCATTACTTCTGACGTTGGTCAGCATCAAATGTTTGGTGCGATGTATTACAAATACAAACGTCCACGTCAATGGATCAACTCAGGTGGCTTAGGCACAATGGGTGTGGGTTTACCTTATGCCATGGCTGCGAAACTTGCATTCCCAGACCAACAAGTGGTGTGTATCACAGGTGAAGCATCGATTCAGATGTGTATCCAAGAGCTTTCTACATGTAAGCAATATGGCTTAAATGTGAAAATCCTCTGCTTGAATAACCGTGCTTTGGGGATGGTAAAACAATGGCAAGATATGAACTATGAAGGACGTCATTCAAGTTCTTATGTTGAGTCATTACCCGATTTTCCAAAATTGATGGAAGCTTACGGCCATGTAGGTATCCAGATTGACCATGCGGATGAGCTTGAATCTAAGCTTAAAGAAGCAATGGCGATTAACGATAAATGTGTATTCATTAACGTGATGGTTGATCGTACCGAGCATGTATATCCGATGCTTATTGCAGGTCAATCTATGCAAGATATGTGGTTGTCTAAAGGGGAGCGTACTGAATGAGACATATTATTTCTGTACTCGTTGAAAACGAAGCTGGTGCGCTTTCTCGTTTAGTGGGGTTGTTCTCTCAACGTGGTTATAACATTGAAACTTTAAATGTCGCACCAACTGAAGATCCAACCATGTCACGTTTGACATTAACCACCTATGGCGATGACCATAAAATTGAGCAAATCACCAAACAGCTGAATAAATTGGTTGAAGTGGTTAAAGTGGTTGATTTGTCAGAAGGCGCGCACATTGAGCGTGAGCTGATGCTGATTAAAGTCAAAGCATTGGGTTCTGCACGTGCTGAAATTAAGCGCACAGCGGATATCTTTCGTGCTCAAGTGGTTGATGTTACTCCAACGACTTATACCATTCAGATTGCGGGTACAACTGAAAAAATTGATGGCTTTATTGATGCTCTTGCAGAAAACACAATTTTAGAAGTTGTTCGTTCTGGTGTATCCGGTATTGCTCGTGGTGAAAAGGTTCTTTCACTCTAGTTGCACCTCAACCAGTAATTAATTATTTGATTTTTTATTCCCTCATGTATAACCTCTCCTCGCAATAGGAGAGGGACTTAGACTAGAAGATTCAAAACAATAATCTTCAGGATAGGAAGAGGAAACACAGCATTTTAGCGGAGACAGCAATGCAAATTTTTTATGATAAAGACTGCGACTTATCTATCATCCAAGGTAAAAAAGTAGCGATCATTGGTTATGGTTCACAAGGTCATGCTCACGCGCAAAACCTTCAAGATTCAGGTGTAGACGTTACTGTTGGTTTACGTGCTGGTTCTACTTCTTGGAAAAAAGCTGAAAATGCAGGTCTTAAAGTTGCTGAAGTTCCAGCTGCTGTTGCTCAAGCTGATTTAGTGATGATCTTGACACCAGATGAGTTTCAATCACAGCTTTATCGTGACGTGATCGAACCAAACATCAAAGAAGGTGCGACTTTAGCATTTGCACATGGTTTCGCTGTACTTTATAACCAAGTTGTTCCACGTAAAGATTTAGACGTGATCATGGTTGCACCAAAAGCACCAGGTCATACTGTACGTTCAGAATTCCAACGTGGTTCAGGTGTACCTGATCTTATTGCGATTCATCAAGATGCTTCTGGTAATGCACGTAACGTTGCACTTTCTTATGCTTCAGGTGTAGGTGGTGGTCGTACAGGTATCATCGAAACTTCATTCCGTGAAGAAACTGAAACTGACTTATTTGGTGAGCAAGCAGTACTTTGTGGTGGTGCTGTTGAATTGGTTAAAATGGGTTATGAAACGCTTGTTGAAGCGGGTTATGCACCTGAAATGGCTTATTTCGAATGCTTGCACGAACTTAAATTAATCGTTGATTTAATGTTTGAAGGCGGTATTGCGGACATGAACTATTCAGTATCTAACAATGCTGAATATGGTGAATATGTGACTGGCGTTGAAGTTATCAACGAGCAATCACGTGAAGCGATGCGTAATGCACTTAAACGTATCCAATCAGGTGAATATGCGAAGATGTTCATCCAAGAGGGTGCATTGAACTATCCATCTATGACAGCTCGTCGCCGTCAAAACGCAGCTCACGGTATTGAAGTGACTGGCGGTAAATTGCGCGCGATGATGCCTTGGATTCAAGCCAACAAAATCGTAGATAAAGAAAAGAACTAATTTTTAGTTTTTATCAAAGCCCACTCTTTTGAGTGGGTTTTTTTATGCTATATTTTAGCTAAAGTTAATAATAAAGCAGAAAACAACATGACATTAAAAACATATTTCGCTATCGCCAGTCTGCTTGGCTGTTGTGCTATATATCCAGTATATGCACAGAACGCGAGCGTTGATAATCCTATGCAAAAGTCTAGGCAGAATCATAATCAGCTTCAAAATACGCAAAATAAATTACTCGATGAAAAGATTGCGTACAATGCTTTAGAAAAAGCCAAGCAGTCTTTAAATGCGGGTCATCCACAACAGGCCATCGCGGCATTACAAGCATCAATTCAGTATTTTGAAAAATACCAAAACAGTAGTCAAGACATACTCTATGCTGCCAACGGAACAGCTGAAACCTTGCTATACCTGACACTTGATATGGGAAAGCAAAAAAATATTCGAGTTTTTTCAGGTTGTTGGGCGGACTTATACTTTCAAGCCGCTTATGCCTTTATTGAAATGAATGATCTAAAGAATGCTCAAGTGAAGTTAAAAAGTGCTTTAACGCTATCACCTTTTAATAGTGAGTATTTAAAAGAGGCAGGGTTTATTCAGCAAGCACAAAAACAGTGGCAAGCGTCATTGGAAAGTTTTAAAACTGCTGAACAGTATCTGTATTTGCTTGAGCCTGAAGAAAAAAGATTGGCGATTCAACAGAGTGTAAGACGTAGTTTAGGGGTGAGTTTGATTGAATTAAATCAACTGGATGAAGCTACTCAATATTTTAATAAAGTCTTAAAGGTTGATCCCTCGGATGCAAAAGCGCGTAATGAATTAAACTACATTGAGGAGTTAAAGAAAAAAGGTCATGTTGCCAAGCAGCCAATTGGTCGCGTCTAAATCGCGTTTTTTAAAATCATCTTTTAGGGTAGCAATTTTTAACTAACAAAAATTTATTTTGTGATAAATTACACATTATTGATTATGGTTAAACGTGGTATTCAAGCATGAAATCTAAACTTCTCATCGCAATGACGACTTTGTCTATTTCATGCTTTAGTTTTGCTGAAACGCAGTCCACTTCGACCAATACCGCACTAAAGCCTTTTAGTGGCGTACGCGTATCGATGCAACGTATGCTTAAGTCGAGCGAAGGTCGATACTTTATGAACCTTTATGCGGGGATTGCCCATCCGCACGGTGTGCTGACGGATTTAATGGATGGTACAACAACAGATTTTAAAGGGACACAAAAAGCTGATCAGTTGGATTTAAAGTCGATCACTGCTCAATCAGATCCTTTGGCAAATGGTAGTGATCAATTAACTGGCCTATTAAATGCAAATACAGGCGTGTTTAAAGCATCATTGTTAAAGAAACCAAATACAGCTTGGCAGTCGATACAGTTTGAGCCTGCTTTTAAAGTCAGCAATAAACCCGTTTTTATCTTTAAATTTTATGGTCAAGATGATGCCAATAGCCCTTATGGAAAAACCTTAAAACGTGTTGATGTGTTAAATAAAACCAACAATACAGTGGTACAGAGCTTGACAGGTTTTACTGGTTATCCAAACAGCATTGGCTATATGGATATCAATTTTGATGGTTATTATGATGTCATTGTGTCGGACTTGTCGCAAGGTCGTACAGTCGATGATAAGCGCTATATTTACTGGATGTACAATCCAAAAACACAACAATTTCAACGTTCTCCGCAACTTGAAAAAATTGTTGGTTTTCCAAGTTTACATGGTGAAAAACAAAAAATTGATTTTGGTAATGGACAGCTTTATCAAGTTCAGAATGGTTTGTTAAATCGTATTTCTGATGAAAATTGAAATGGTCAAAAAACTGTCATTAAATAATCATTAAAATGTCAAAAACTTAGCCTAATCTATTCAAAAATGAAGAGATTAGGTATCGTATGAATAAACCGTACGCGAACACCTTGCAATTTAAACAACAAGATTTTCCCGATAACTTTAAATTTTATTTTAATCCAAACAAGAAAAAAATCGATACGAATAAAGATCATCTTATTCGTGACTTATCCCGACCTCGACTGAAAATTGCAATCGTGACTGAAACATGGCCACCAGAAATCAATGGTGTTGCTTTGTCTTTAATGCAACTGTGTAAAGGCTTGCAAAATCAAGGTCATAAAATATTACTGATTCGCCCTGCACAGAAGACCCAATGTCAAGACTTTAGCCCGAATAAAGAGTGCTTGGTGACTGGGCAATCAATTCCGAAATATCCAGACATGAAGTTTGGCTGGCCCCAATTTCTAAAAGTCTCTCAAGCGATTACGGCATTTTCACCTGATGTGGTACATATCGTGACGGAAGGGCCTTTAGGCTTTACTGCGCTGCATGCGGCAAAGACACGACGAATTCCGGTATCAAGTGGTTTTCATTCACAATTCCAAGAATTTAGCCGTTTCTTTGATTTAGCATTCTTGGTCAAACCAATTCAAAGTTATTTGCGATGGTTCCATAACGCAACGCAACTGACCTGTGTGCCAAGCCGTGATACAGAGCAGGCATTACGTGAGTTTGGTGTGACCTGTCCATTGGTTGTGGTCGGGCGAGGAATTGATACAGAACGCTTTTCATCACAACGCTACTCCGAACAGTTGAGACAACAGTGGGGTGCAGATGAAGACACCACAGTCTTGATCTATGTTGGGCGTTTGTCTTCTGAAAAAGAAGTCAATGTGGTGATTGATGCCTATTCTGAACTGCGACAACAAGCACAACGAAAAGTAAAGTTAGTGCTGGTAGGGCATGGCCCAGATCGCGGTCGTTTAGAAAAAATGCCAGGTGCTGAACATGTGATTTTTATGGGCAGTCTAACTGGCACACAACTTGCTGAAGCCTATGCGAGTGCAAATGTTTTTGTTTTTGCAAGTCAGGTAGAAACCTTTGGGAATGTCGTTATCGAAGCGATGGCGAGTGGTTTACCGATTATTGCTTATGACTATGCCTGCGCTCAACTTCATGGCAGACATGCTCAGAATGGCTGGTTATGTCCAATTGGAGACATCAAGCAATTCACTCAACATGTATTAGATCTTCCAGATAACAGCACACTCAAACGTTTCGGGCAACAAGCGATGCATGATGTGCAAAGCATTGGATGGCAACATCCCGTACAACAATTCGAAGAAGCACTATACCAGGTAACGCAGTATGCAAAACGACTGACCTAGTTCATCTCAAATAATGAGAGGAGAGTGGAAAATGAATTTTAAAAATACCAAAATAAAAATGCTCGATCTCGACCTTAGAGGTTGTTTATATCTCAATAATTTATCGCATACCCAAAGTATTGCGACGTTCTTTAAAACTGTGAGCCGTTTGGGAGATGGTCCTTTCTGGTGCGCAATGTTGGTTCTGATTTGGCTACAAAAGAGCTGGATCTATGGTCTGCAACTTCTCTATGTCGTTGTTATGGGTCTTTTAGGAACAGGAATTTATAAGTTCTTAAAACACAAAACAGTGAGACCACGACCTTATCAAGTTCATAAAGTCATTATTCTGGGTGAACGACCATTGGATCATTTTAGCTTTCCGTCAGGTCATACGTTACATGCGGTCATGGTCACTATTGTCTTTGGCTATATTCAACCAGTTATGTTGTTCATTATGATGCCTTTTACCATTCTTGTGGCGTTATCTCGGATGGTTTTGGGTCTGCATTATCCAAGCGATGTCATTGTTGGCGCACTGATTGGTGCAAGTGTCGCGAGTTTGATTGTGTTAAGCGCACCATATTTAGGAGTGATGTTATGATGGTTTACTTACTGCTGGTCTGTAATTTTATTTTTAAAGAATCTGATGATTTTGATCATCAAGGTTTTAACTTTGAATAATTGGCTCAATTCAATCCGTCTTGTAAATTAAACGCTTGAATCCGTGGTGAATCTTGTAAATGTCTAGAATGATTTATTTCTGAATGAATTGAGATTTGATACAGTAGCAGAATTAAATTGAGCAAAGGAAGACCTGATATGGGCTTACGTTGGACAGATACAATTGATATCGCAATTGAACTCAGTGAAGCGCATCCAGATGTGGATCCACAATGGGTGCGTTTTACCGATATGCATGCATGGATTTGTGCATTGCCAGAATTTAGTGATGATCCAACCAAATCGACTGAAGGTCTGCTAGAAGCCATTCAAATGGCATGGATTGATGAAGCGAATTAATGGCTTGAGATGTTGCTGAATGATGTTAAACGTCACAGCGCATCGAAAAATCCAAATTTTTTACAGATTAAAAGCAGAAAATTGTTCATTATTCGGTATAATGCGCCCAAATTTTCGTGTCAATTTGACTAAAGGAGCCACTCATGGCTATTGAACGTACTTTATCTATCGTAAAACCAGATGCAGTTGCTAAAAACCACATTGGTGACATCTTTGCTCGTTTCGAAAAAGCTGGTCTTAAAATCGTTGCGACTAAAATGAAACACCTTTCTAAAGCAGAAGCTGAAGGTTTCTATGCTGAGCATAAAGAACGTGGTTTCTTTGGTGACCTTGTTGCATTCATGACTTCTGGTCCAGTTGTAGTATCTGTTCTTGAAGGTGAAAACGCAGTTCTTGCTCACCGTGAAATTCTTGGTGCTACAAACCCTAAAGAAGCTGCTCCTGGTACAATCCGTGCAGATTTCGCTGTAAGCATCGATGAAAATGCTGCGCATGGTTCTGACTCAGTTGCATCTGCTGACCGTGAAGTAAATTACTTCTTCGCTCAAACTGAAGTTTGCCCACGTACTCGTTAATTCGACGTATCTAGGGTCTCTTTTTCTACACGAATAAATCTCCGATTTATGAATTGATAACAGACCCGAAACCAGATAGGTGATATACTACTTGTCTGGTTTTTTTATTTTTGTTGCTTTATTTGGCTAAATATTGGTCAATATGTTTTATTACTACGGCATGATTTAGGTAATCCCCATGAATTCTGAAGTTGTCGCTTCATCGTTAAATCTAGATGAACAGCAGCCTGCATCATCAAAATCTGTACAGGCTGATCGTATT
Source organism: Acinetobacter sp. RIT698 (assembly GCF_009668065.1). NCBI lineage: Bacteria > Pseudomonadati > Pseudomonadota > Gammaproteobacteria > Moraxellales > Moraxellaceae > Acinetobacter > Acinetobacter sp. RIT698. Next base: position 56,518 of record NZ_WJYH01000019.1, on the reverse strand, counting down.
CAGACTGCAAATGTGCAGAAGGTGAATTTACTTGGCATGTCACGTCCGCAATTGGAAAAATTCTTCGAAGAAATCGGCGAGAAAAAATTCCGTGCTGGGCAGGTAATGAAATGGATGCATCAATTTTTTATCACTGATTTTGCTGAAATGACCAATATTTCAGGAAAGTTGCGTGAAAAACTAGAAAGAATTTGTGAAATCAAAGCGCCAGAAGTGGTGCATCGCAACTATTCGAAAGATGGAACTCGTAAGTGGGTATTCCGTGTTGGTGATGGTGCGGGCTCTTTGGTTGAAACGGTATTGATTCCAGCAGAAGATAAAACAGGCTCACGTAAAACACTGTGTATTTCATCACAAGTGGGTTGTGCTTTAGATTGCTCATTCTGTTCAACAGGAAAGCAAGGTTTTCAGCGTGATTTAACCCCTGACGAGATCATTGGACAGTTGTGGGTGGCCAACTATTCTTATATGGAAGAAGTACCTGTTGCTGAACGTGAGCGCTCGGTGACTAATGTGGTGATGATGGGAATGGGTGAGCCATTACTCAACTATGATGCTGTATTAAGCTCAATGAATATCATGTTAGATGATTTTGCTTATGGCATGTCTAAACGTCGCGTTACATTATCAACTTCAGGTGTTGTACCGAAAATTGACCAATTGGCACAAGATATAGATGTGGCTTTGGCGATTTCTTTACATGCGCCAAATGATGAGTTACGTAATGAATTGGTGCCGATTAATAAAAAATATCCATTAGCACAATTGATTGCTGCATGTCAGCGCTATATTGCCAAAGATGGTAATGAAAGTTCTCGTAAACATGTCACTATTGAATATGTGATGTTGGAAGGGGTGAATGATCATCCTGAACATGCACAACAAATGATTAAGTTACTGAAAAACTTACCAAGTAAAATTAATTTAATTCCATTTAATCCATTTCCGCATGCGCCGTATGGTCGTTCAAGTCGAAATCGTATTATTTCTTTCCAAAAAACTTTGTCTGATGCAGGTTTTGTGTGTACGATTCGTCAGACACGTGGTGATGATATTGATGCTGCGTGTGGGCAGTTGGTCGGGCAAGTGGCAGATCGTACCCGTCGTGCAGAGCAGTGGAAAAAGAAAGTTGCTGAACGTGGTGAGATTATCCGTTCATAAGCTTAAAGATTTGTAGACATACATTTATATCAACAAATAATCAGGGGCTGACTTTGAGAAAATCGATGTATCAAAAAGCAGTTGTAATATTGGCAATTGGTTTATCTGCATTGGTCGTACAGGGTTGTCAAACGACAAATTCAGACACAATAATAAAAAAAGATCCTGAAAAAGCCGTTAAAGTACGTACTCAGCTTGCTGCTGAATATATTCGTACAGGTGATTTAGATGCTGCAAAACGTGCACTAGACCAAGCTTTAGAAACTGATTCACGTGATTCTGCGGCAAATATGATGATGGGTGTCTTACTGCAACAAGAAGGCAGTAAGATCAGTATGGAAAAGGCAGACGGCTATTTTAAGCGTGCAATTTCCAGTGACTCAAAAAATGCACAAGCTCGTAATAATTATGGAACATATTTATTTGTTACTGAGCGCTATAATGACGCGATTGAACAATTGAGCATAGCTGGTGCTGCGCTTGGCTATGATCAGCGTTACAAGGCTTTAGAAAATTTAGGTCGGGTTTACTTAAAAGTAGGTGATGTGGCAAATGCTGAAAAAGCATTCAAACAAGCTTTACAAGTCAATCGCGATTCGATTATTTCTCTGGTAGAGTTATCAGAAATTTTCTATTTGCAACAAAAAAGTGCGCAAGCAAGTCAACTCTATGAGCAATATGTTCGTTTAGTAGGTCAGGACAAACAGGGTGCGAGAGCGCTTTGGATTGGTTTACGTATTGCACGTGCCAATAATGATCAGATGGGAATGCAAGTGTTGGTCAACCAACTGCGTGCATTGTTCCCGGACAGTAAAGAATATCAACGTTATCTGCAATTACAGTACAGTACTGAGGCCGTATGGAAGTAAATCCTAATTCACAGCAACCTACAGGTTCAAACGTAGCATCTAATGGCTTAGGAAATGTTCAACGTCCAGGTGAGTACTTGCGTCAAATTCGAGTCTCCAAAAACCTAGACATTCAAGATGTTGCAAACGAACTAAAAATGCCTGTAAAAACCTTACAAGCATTGGAACAAGATGAATATAAGTCTTTGCCAGAAGCAACCTTTATTAAAGGTTATTATCGTTCATATGCCAAGTTTCTAGGCGTTGATGCAACGGTAGTCATTCAACGCTTTGATGAAATTTATCAAAATGATACTGGGCTTTTGCCAAATCACGCATTGAACAACTCCCCAATCAAGATTATGGGGAAATTGCCTGGATCAAACAGTGATCGTAATAAAAAATGGTTAAAGCGAATTTTAATTGCCATTGTTGCGCTTGCGGTGATTTGGGCTGTGATTGCTGGAATTCAAAAAATGACATCGGGTAAAAGCGCTGATGTCGATGCCAAACCACAAGCCTCAGAAGTAGAAGTGTTGAATTTAAACAATGCAACTGCGACTTCAGGTGACCAAATGGTATTGAATTTCAGTCATCCAACTTCTGTACATATTGTAGATAGTACAGGAAAAGTTTTGGCGACTGGTCGCCAGTCGGCTGCTTTAACCGTTAATGGCCAATCACCATTCCAAATTCGTCTCGATGATGCAACTGCTGTGTCATTAAGCCTTAATAATGAACAGATTTCATTGTCTCCATATACAGTGAACGGAAAAGCAGAATTCCGTTTGTCACGTTAATGGGCAAGAGTAGATAAGATCATGATTGAGAATCCAATCAAGCGCCGTCCTACACGCAAAATACGTGTAGGTTCAGTGTATGTCGGTGGTGATGCACCGATCAGTATTCAAAGTATGACCAATACTGAAACCTGTGATGTCGATGCAACAGTTGCGCAGATTCAACGCTGTGCAGATGTTGGTGCGGACATTATGCGGGTATCGGTACCGACTATGGAAGCTGCTGAAGCTTTTGGTGAAATTCGTAAACGTGTCACGGTACCATTGGTTGCAGATATTCATTTCGATTATAAAATCGCATTGAAAGTTGCAGACATGGGTGCAGACTGCTTGCGGATCAACCCCGGGAATATTGGTTCTGAAGCCAAGATTCGTGAAGTGGTTGCTGCTGCACGTCATCACGATATTTCTATGCGTATTGGTGTCAATGCTGGATCTTTAGAAAAAGATATCCAAAAGAAATATGGTGAGCCGACAGGTCAGGCATTACTTGAATCTGCAATGCGTCATATCGATATATTGGATCGTTTAAACTTCCATGAGTTTAAAATTTCAGTAAAAGCATCAAATGTATTTTTAACAATGGATGCTTATCGTTTATTATCTGCACAAATTGATAATCCATTACATTTAGGTGTAACCGAAGCTGGGATCTATCGTACGGGTTCAGTGAAATCTGCGATTGCTCTAGGTGGTTTGCTGTTGGATGGCATTGGTGACACCATGCGTATTTCATTGGCGGCTGAGCCTGAAGAAGAAGTAAAAATTGGTTTTGATATTTTAAAATCCCTGAGCCTTCGTTCAAATGGGATTAACTTTATTGCTTGTCCAAGCTGTTCACGTCAGGAATTTAACGTGATCAAAGTGATGCAGGCTTTAGAGGAGCGTTTAGAAGATATTCGTACACCAATGGATGTGTCTGTCATTGGTTGTAAAGTCAACGGTCCGGGTGAAGCAAAAGAAGCTGATATTGGTATAGTCGGTGCAAGTCCGCGCTCACTCGTGTATCGTAATGGTGAAAAGAGTCACTTAATAGATACAAATCAGTTGGTTGATGAAATCGAAAGCATGGTTCGTCAACGTGTTCAAGAGCTTGAAAAAGCTAAAGCTAAAGAGATTATTCGTAGTTCATCATGAGTTCAATTGTCGCAATTAAAGGTTTTAATGACTTTCTTCCATCGCAAACACCTGCGTGGAGACGTCTTGAGCAGCATTTAGCATCGCTTATGGATGCATACGGTTATCAGCAAATCCGTTTGCCGGTGGTTGAACATACCAATTTGTTTAAGCGTTCAATTGGTGATGCAACTGATATCGTCGAAAAAGAAATGTACACTTTTTTCGATAAGGGTAATCCGCCTGAATCTTTAACTTTGCGTCCGGAAGGCACAGCGGGTTGTGTACGTGCAATGTTGGAACATAACTTACTCCGTGGTGCAAATCCTCGTGTTTGGTATGTTGGACCAATGTTCCGCTATGAAAAACCACAAAAAGGTCGTTATCGCCAGTTTCACCAATTTGGTGTAGAAACTTTTGGTGTAGCGACACCTGATCAAGATGCTGAACTGATTCTCATGACTGCGCGTTTATGGAAACGCATGGGTGTTGCAGATAAAGTTCAACTTGAGCTAAATACCTTGGGCGAGTCTGATGAACGTGCAGAGTATCGTGCTGCATTGGTTGAATTTCTTACAGCGCATCACGCTGATTTGGATGAAGATTCGCAACGTCGTTTAACCACCAATCCATTGCGAATTTTAGATTCGAAAGATGCACGAACTCAGCAAATTCTTGAAAATGCACCTAAGTTGCATGATTTCTTAAAAGAAGACAGCTTGAATCATTTTGCTCAATTGCAACAGTATTTAACTGATGCAGGCATTGAGTTTGTCATCAATCAAAAACTAGTCCGTGGTTTAGACTATTACAACAAAACTGTTTTTGAATGGACAACGACACATTTAGGTTCTCAAGGAACGGTGTGTGCGGGTGGTCGTTATGATGGTTTGGTTGGACAGCTGAAAGGTAAGCCTGATCAATCTGTACCAGCAGTTGGTTTTGCCATGGGCATGGAACGTTTATTATTGCTTCTTGAACAAGTTGAAGACAATACACCTGTGCGTGAATGTGAGTTATTCTTGCTATCGGATCCTGCAACACAAGGTCAGGCTTTGGTATTGGCTGAACAAATTCGTGATCAACTTGAAGCTGTAAATAGTACAATTCGTTTGAAAACAGGTTCACAGGGTTCAATGAAGAGTCAAATGAAGAAGGCAGACCAATCGGGTGCCATCTATGCTTTGATCTTTGGTGAGCGTGAGGCTGTAGCGCAGCAAGTTTTAGTCAAAGAACTTGCGACAGCAGAACAATATGAAATTAAGGCCACTGAAATTGTGCCTTTTTTCATTGAAAAATTTTCGTCAAAATAAGCCGATAATCATAAGGAAAAGGGGAGTCAAATGAGTGCAATGACTGATGATGAGCAACTGGATAGTGTGAAGTCATTTTTTAAGAAATATGGCTCGGCTATGGTGACAGGTGTCCTCATTGCATTGATTGCCTTTTTCGGTTGGGAATATTGGCAAAAGAAAACTTTGGCTGAAAATCAAAATGAAACAGCCAAAGTCCAACAATTGATGGATGAAGCGCGAGCAGCTAATGGTGATGCTAAAGTCACTGCTGCCTTAGTCGCGTCAGCAGATAAAATTGTCAAAGACAATCCAGATTCTGTTCATGCAATTCAAGCACAAATTGTCATGGCAAAAGTTGCCTATGATAAAAATGACTATGCATTGGCTGAGCGTGAACTGAAAAAAGTTGAAAATTCTAAAATTAAAGACGCTGGTTTGTTACAAGTTGTAAAAATCAAACTTGCCGATGCACAATTGGCGCAAAAGAAGTTTGATGAAGCCTTGAAAACCTTGTCAGCTGTGAATGATCCTGCTTTTCAGGCAAGTGCTGATGAGTTAAAAGGTGATATTTATGTGGCAAAAAATGACACTGAAAATGCAAAAAAATCGTATCAAGCAGCATGGAATGCGGTCGTTGAGCGTAAACAAGAACGTCAAATTTTACAAATTAAACTCGAAAGTGTTGGCGTATTAGTAGAAGATCCTGATCTTGAACGCCCAATCTTAGCAACACAAGTGGATGAGTCTTAATGGATAGAAATTTTAAAATACCTTTTGCTTTAGCAATCTTATCAATCGCTTTAATCGGCTGTTCAAGTAATAAGACGAAAGAAGTGAAGATTAAGCCAAATCCACTGCCTAAAGTTGCACAAGCTTCAAGCTTGGTTCAAGTATTTTCGACCAGTGTCTCTTCGACCAGCAGTGAAGATGCATTACGTCTACGTTTAGATACAGACAATGGTGTTGTGTTTGCTTTAGACCCAAAAGGCGAAGTGGCTGCCTATAAAGGCAAACAGCGCTTATGGAATGCTAAAGTTACCAAAGACGGCTTAAGTTCTGGTGTTGAAGCAGCAGATGGTGTGGTGATTGTTGGTAACCAAAAAGGGCATGTTTTTGCATTAGATCAAGCGACGGGTGCGACCAAATGGTCTGCGCAATTGTCAGGTGCAATTATCAGTTCTGCTTTGATTCAATCTGGTCGCGTGATTGTGGTTGCAAATGACGGTACGGTTTATGCCTTAGATGTTGCGACAGGTCAGCAAGCGTGGACTTATAAGTTACCAAGCGCTTCATTTAGCTTAAGAGGTCAAGCCACTCCAGTTAGTCTAGATCCACGTACCGTGCTTATCGGCACTTCTACTGGCTATATTTTTGCAATAGATAGCCTTGCAGGTGTACCGCGTTTGCAACGTCGTGTTGCGGTATCTGAAGGTCGTTCTGATATTCAGCGCTTGATTGATGTGGACAGTGAGCCTGTCGTTTCAGGACAATATGTGGTTACGACGAGTTTCCAAGGGCAAGTGACTGTTCTAGATTTGGCTTCACAACGCGTTTTGTGGAGTGAAAATTCAAGCAGTATCAACCGTCCAGAAGTGACCGATGGTAAAGTCATCGTATCGCAAACTGATGGTCAAATTATTGCGTATGACTTGATTACAGGTCAGCAGCTTTGGAAAAATGAGCAACTGCTCAATCGTAACTTAAGCAACCCTGTATTGCTCGGTTCAAATCTTGTTGTGGGTGATTTAGATGGTTATTTACATCAAATTGATCCAAATACAGGAACAACGTTAGGTCGTGCTAAAACCAGTGGTGAAGTACGTACGTTGAGAGTGATTGATAATCAAGTTTATGTTTCGACACGCAAAGGTGCAATGAGTATTTGGCAAAGTCGTTAACAGTTAATCAACAGACACGATTAGGATTCTCTATTTTTTTAGTCTTGTGTTAAAATAGAGCAATCCGTATGAATTCCATACACGGGGTGATTGAAAATCAATACCCCGTGTTTTTATTTTAGGTTTTTCCTATTCTTCTTCCTATACATTTCTGATGTTCAGACCAGTCATACTGGCTGATCTTGAATAAAGGTTATTTTATGAAACCCGTAATTGCGCTCATTGGTCGTCCAAACGTCGGCAAATCAACGTTATTCAACCAGATTACCAAGAGCCGTGATGCACTCGTTGCTGATTTTGCTGGTCTTACCCGAGATCGTAAATATGGTGATGCAACTTATGAAAATAAATCTTTCATTGTCGTTGATACTGGGGGTATCGGTGAAAATGAAGGTGGTATTGACTCATATATGGCAGAGCAATCAAAAACTGCGATTAATGAAGCCGATATCATTGTTTTTGTTGTCGATGCACGTGCTGGTCTATTGGCTTCTGATGAGCAGATTGCCCGTGAGTTGCGTACACTTGGTAAAAAGGTTTACTTGGTTGCCAACAAAGTCGATGGTGTACATGCTGAAGCTGCATTAGTTGAATTTTATAAACTTGGTATGGGTGAACCCTTACAAGTTGCGGCAAGTCATGGTCGTGGTGTTCAACAAATGCTTGAGGATATCTTGGTGGATGTCCCTGAAGATGAAAACCCAGAAGAACACGATAAGGCAACAGGTTTACGCTTAGCAATTATTGGTCGCCCAAATGTCGGTAAATCTACTTTGGTTAACCGTTTGTTAGGTGAAGATCGCGTTGTTGCATTTGACCAACCGGGTACAACCCGTGACTCGATTTATATTCCGTTTGAGCGTGATGGTCGTCAATATACCTTGATCGACACAGCGGGTGTACGTCGTAAAGGTAAAGTTGATGAAATGATTGAGAAATTCTCAATCGTTAAAACCCTCCAAGCGATTAAAGATGCACATGTCATCGTGGTGGTTTTAGATGCACGTGAAGGTGTGGTTGAACAAGACCTACATTTGATCGGTTATGCACTTGAAGCTGGCCGTGCCATGGTGATTGCCATTAACAAATGGGACAACATGACAGAGTATGATCGCAAACAATGTAAATTGGATGTTGATCGTCGTTTTGACTTTATTCCTTGGGCAAAAGTACATTTGATTTCTGCTTTGCATGGAACAGGTGTCGGTGAGATGTATCCAACCATTCACCGTGCTTATGATTCATCACACTTAAAAGTTTCACCTGCAAAATTAACTCAGATTTTGAATGATGCAACTGAAGCACATCAACCGCCAATGATCAGTGGTAAACGTATTAAGATGCGTTATGCCCACATGGGTGGACAAAACCCACCAACGATTGTGATTCATGGTAATAAGGTGGATAAGACACCTGCGGACTACCGTCGTTATTTAGAAAATGTCTTCCGTAAAGTGTATAACCTTGAAGGTACACCGGTTCGCGTTGACTTTAAAACAGCTGAAAATCCATTTGAAGGCCGTAAATCTCAAATTGATGAGCGTGTTGCAGCACGTCGTCGTCGTTATGTACAGAAATTTAAAAAGGCTGAAAAGAAATTTAGAAGCTAAATTTAGCGTTGAACACATCAAAACCCAAAGTGATCTTTGGGTTTTTTTGATTTAAGATAATGAAAAATGTTTGGGAATGGATTGTGAATCGTATTATTCAATTGGATGTTAATTCTATTCAAAATATTCTTCCGAGTTACCATTCGATCGATCGAAAGGGGCAGATCCAAGAACTGAAACAGGCGATCTATCAATATAGAAATCAATTGTTGTCCGATATTTTTTCAGTTGAAATCAGTAACCACTCGTTTGAAAAAACAGATTTTGGTAAACCCTATTTAATTGATTATCCAAAGTTTCACGTGAATCATTCACATAGCCAGCAACATTATGCTTTGGCGAGTAGCCAGCAGATCCAAGATTTGGGTGTGGATGTCGAGGATTTAAATCGAAAAGTTCGCTTTGAGGCTTTAGCAAAACATGCTTTTCATCCCCAAGAATATCAAGCTTGGCAAGCGTTAGACTTTGATCCTACTTTTTGGTTTAAGGTATGGACCACAAAGGAGGCGATTTTAAAAGCATCGGGCCTAGGGATTCGTTTGAGTCTAAATGAGTTAAATACTGGAGTGCATGTGGTGAATGATGGTGGGATCTCTACGCATCCGCTATTGGGCAGCTTTGCCTATCAAAATCTCCAGCTGAGCCGAGTCATGCTGACGGTGGCATGGCGTTCTGAATTATCCTGTAAGGGCTTTGCATTTCCACAGATTCAAATCATTCAACATGGTTGATTAAAGACTGTATAGACGTTTTCATTCTGCATAACACATAAATTGCAACAACGTTATTTCATATTAGAGTGTGGCATCTATACGTCTAAGTGTTGAAATTTTCAACCTTAAGCCACATGTATTGCAAATCGGCATTGTTTAATAAAACCAGTTAAATGTAAGCTGCTTATCTTTAAATAAAAATAAATAGTAATCGATCACGATCAAACAATCTTGCTCGTCGCGTGTACTTTGTAAGCTATATTTTTTACATAAAAATTAGTTTATTTCTCCATGAAATTCTCTATACTTGATAAATTAAATGATAATTAAGTAGCGAAAATACTAATTATTGTGAATTTAAAGCGATGAAAAAGCGATAGGTTAGGATTAATTATATAGTGCGATTTAAATACTTCATCAGCTTAATTTGCATCATATTTTTTTATCCAAATTTTAGTTTTGCTTCAAGTTTAGAAAGTGATCTTGCTGCTTTTAATCTCATTACCAACTACGAGCTTTTATTCTTTGGTGGAATATTTGTCATTCTGATGCAAGCTGGCTTTGCTGTAGTTGAAGGCGGATATGAAAATACCTATAAGTCAATTTCCGCATTATTGGTCAATTATGTTTCAGCAGTTTTAGGAACGCTTATTTTTGGTTTCTTCTGCGCAAAAATTCTCCTTTCAGGCGATCCCAGCTCCGAAAAATATATGAATGGCATGCTGCATGGTTGGCATTGGAATTTATTATTTTTTTATACCCTAATGGCCACCACAATAACCACTGTGGTTGGGCGAGTGATTCCGAGTAAAGTTCCCTTATTTGTCAACTGGATAACCGGTTTAATGATCGCAGGTGTGATCTTTCCTTTCTTTAGTAGCTGGACTTGGGGAAATATCTTATTCGGTAAGGGCTGGTTAAAAGAGTTAGGATTTATTGATTTTGCGGGTTCAACAGTGGTGCATTCCACCGCAGCATGGATTGTGTTGGCGGGCTACTTAACTTTAAAACCTCAAGACCGACAAGAAATCTTAAAAAAAGACTTAATCTTTGAAGATTATAAAATCTTATCTTTGGCATTGGCTGGCTTTATTCTTTGGCTGGCATGGTCAGGTCTAAATGTAGTTTATATCTCAGCACTCTATGCGGATATTGGAGTCATTGTCATCAATGCCTTTGCTGCACTCTTTGGGGCAATGATTGCCCCCTTGATTTTTTCCTTGGTACTCAACAATAAAATTATTTCATGGGTTGAAATGATTAAAGGTGCTTTGGGTGGCTTGGTGGCGATCACGGCAAGTTGTGGTTTAGTGAATTTGTCATCGGCATTGATTATTGGCTTGGTTTCTGGATTATTCACAATCTATTTACCCCGTTTATTGACCTATTGGATTGATTCTAAGCATATTCGTGAAGTTGTTGTGGTACATGGTATTTGTGGAGCATGGGGCACACTGGCTGTTTCTTTGACAGATAACCCCGTGATTAATTTAGCCAACAAGGCCAGTGTTATCGATCAAAGTATTGGGATTGCAGTAAATTTTGTGTGGAGTTTTGGCGTTGCATTCTTAGTATTTAAACTGATTTGTAAACTGCGTAATGCATACTCAATTAAGTCGTTAAAAAATTGAGTACTTAAAAGCTTTGAAAAAAGCCAAGCACTAAAAAAAGCGACATAAAGTCGCTTTTTTCATATTTAAGTTCTGTATTAAAAGTTAGGCAACACTTTCAGGTGTCGCACGCCATAAACTTTCCAGATCATAAAATTTACGTGCTGTTGGTAGCATCACATGTACGACTACAAATCCTAAATCGATAAGGATCCATTCAGCGTCTCGTTCACCTTCAACACCAATTGGGCGAAAGCCTGCTTTACGTGCTTCTTCAGCAACATTGTCAGCAAGTGCTTTAACATGGCGTGTTGATGTCCCGCTCGCGATGACAATTGCATCTGAAACGTTGCTAATAGCGCTGACATCAAGTTGAATAATATCTTTGGCTTTTACATCAAGTAGAGCTTCTTGTACGACTTTTAAACAAGTCTGTACGTCTTGATTTTGAGTGTTCATTGCAAGTTCGTGAGAATTAGAAGCGCTGGGCGATGGTTCTAAATTCATATAAGGTATATTTTCCAGAAAATATCTCATCTTCTAATATAGCGCTTTTGTCTAAAAAATACAAATTATACAATGCAACCGTTTGCCTAAGCACACACCCATTTAATAGCTATGGTTGTTTGAAAAATATTTTTCTTTCCATGCAAATGACTGATTTGAATGCGATTGTGGCTTGTATTCTGCTGCAATAAAGCCCGTATAGGCGCTTTGTTTTAACCATGAAAAAATTGCAGAATAATCAATTTGTGCGGTATCTGGTTCGTGACGTCCTGGGCAGTCAGCAAATTGGATATGCCCAATCCAATCAATATTTTCTTGTAAGGCTGCCAGTACATCTTCGCCCATCATCGCCATGTGGTAACAGTCAAATTGCATTTTTAATGCAGGATGCTGTACTGCTTCTAACATTTCTTGGCCTTGTGCAATATTTTGAACCAAGAAACGTGGCATGTCTGTACCATTGATCATTTCAAATACAGGCTGAATATCACGATTAGAGAGCAGATGACAAGCCAGTTTTAAATTGTTTGCCAAGGTGTTTAAACAGGGGAGTAAGTCGGCATCTTGTGGTTGTTTACCTGCCAAAATATTGACGTTTGGAACATTGAGCGCTTCTGCATATTCAATTGCAAGTTCCAAGGCTTGATGAAATGCCAGTTCTTGACCAGGCACACCAGCAAGTCCGTTTCCACTTTGCATCAAGTCACCAGCGGGAACGTTGATCAGGCAAAGGCTTAGGTCATATTGTTCAAGTTGCGCTTGAATCTCTTCAATGCTTAATTCATACGGAAATTGAATTTCTACATTGTGGAAGCCATGAAGATGTGCCAAAGCAAAGCGTTCAATGAGCGGCACTTCAGTAAAAATCAAGGATAGGTTTACTGCGAGTTTAGTCATAAGAACGCTCCTTGCTATATTTGGACTCTCATCTTCAATGTAGTAGGCAATAGATTATTTTTCAACTTATTTATGTGTAGTTCCGTGTATTTTAACCCGATTTATTTTCTACTTGATGAATGACTGTGGCTAAATCCGACTCAGCAAATCCGTTGTTTTGATGGCTTTGTAATTGCCCAAGTGCACGTTGAGCCACAGGAATTTCTAAATCAAATTTTTGTGCAAGTTGAATGGCATTATTTAAGTCTTTAGAAAGCGTTTGTACCTTCCATTGTACTGGTTCAAAAGTATGTGTTGCCATGCGTGGGGCTAAAATTTGAAAAGGTTTTGAGTCGGCAAAACCACCAGCCAAAGCCGGCGCCAATAGGGTTGTATCTACACCTGCTTTACTGGCAAGCGCAACAGCTTCCGCGATCAAGGTGCTATTGGCAGCAACGATAAGTTGGTTACAGATTTTAGTGGCTTGTCCAGTACCTGTTTCACCCATACGTGTGACACGCTGTGACAGGATATTGTAAACGAGGCTCAGTGCTTGGATCACCTCAGCATTGCCCCCAGCAAAAATAACCAGCGTGCCATTTTCGGCGCCTGCAGTTCCACCTGAAACAGGTGAGTCAATCCAAATCACCTGTTTTGTTGTTGCGCTTTCAGCCAGTTGCTTGGTTTTATCCACAGATAAACTGGAGAAATCCACAATCACTTGCTTGGCTTGTAAATAGGGCTCAATGTGCTCATAGACTAGCTGTACAGCTTTATCATCAGCAAGGCAACTGAGAATAATCGGATATTCTGCAATATTCTCAAGCTGTAATGGGTGAGCACCTAGATCAATAAGGGCGTCACAAGCAGATGCTGTTCTGTTCCAGACAGCGACATGCAAGCCTGCTTGGATTAATCGGGTTGCCATACGGCTACCCATTAATCCCATCCCTAAAAATGCAATTTTACTGTTACGATCAAAATTCATTTTATAACTCAAAAATCTTTCAATAATAATTTTAGATTATTTATATTGGCGCGGTAAAAATTTTAATTCAGGATTTTTATCCTTTTTACGTGCAATTTGACTGTTTTTACCCAAGAGTAATTTTAACTGCCAAATCTTCTCTAAACGTAAAGATTTCTGAGGTTGATGTTCCATAGCATCTAAAACACGTTTAGCAGCCATCAGCGCATCTGGCGAGCGTTGCAGCATCTCTTCTGCAATGGCTTGAGCTTTTGCCAACGGTGAGTCGTCTACATGCGTCACCAAACCAATGTCTTTGGCATAATTGCCATCAAAAATACGTGCAGTGAGAGTAAGCTCTTTGGCTAAATCAATACCAATCACGCCCTTGATTGAACGGGTTAAGCCCATGTCAGGCACAAGCCCCCAACGGCTTTCCATGATTGACATTTTAGTCTCTGGGTGTGCGATACGAATATCAGCAGCCAAAGCAAGTTGCATCCCAGCACCAAAACAGAAACCTTCAATTGCTGCAATGACAGGGACAGGCAGTTCTTGCCAGATCAAAAATGCTTTTTGGAATAGGCTTTGACCAGGTTTAATCAGTTCCCAAGCAGCAAAGGCTGTATTTTTTGGACTATTTAAGTCAGCAAGGTCAATACCCGCACTAAATACATTGGCTTCACCCGTCAGAATCACCACACGAATACTGCGGTCTTTTTTAATCTGTTGTGCGACGCTTACCAGTTCACGGAGTAAAGCAAAACTCATGGCATTGCGTTTATCTGGACGATTTAATGAAACTGTTGCGATACCATTGTTTTTTTCTATATGTAGTAGTGCCATGATCTTGACTCATTTTTTCCTTGGTCATCAGCATAGCATGTGAATTGAATAGTTACATGACAGTAGAGTCACCGAAACTGTGTTGATGTGCCAATTGGGTAGTAAAGCCAAAACAGGATTGCAATAGTGACTTGTATAATTTTATTGGATCTTTAAAAAGATGATTGCAATAAAAAGATTGTTCTAATTCATGCTGTTTTAAAGAAACAATAAAAACCATACGCAGGATAAAACCCAGAGTCAATTTGGGTTTTATCCTGCGGGTTTAAAAACAGCTTAAAGCGCGATAAGAAAAGCGTTTATAGCGCTGAATCGGCTAGAACTGCGCTGTATTTATGAAGCGGGTAAAATCTGCTGTGCAGCTGTTTCAACTTCATGAATCGCCAATTGAAGTTCATCAAAGCGTTTCATCACGTCTTGGATAAAGGCTTCATCTGCTTTACGGCGCTCTTTGCGTAGCATGGAAATAAATTGTTCAAAATCACCCGTAATGCGTTGCAATTTTGGTGTGCCGACATAACGGGTAGCGCCATATAAGCGATGTAACACATGTTCTAATTGCGGGAAGTCCTCAAGCTCAATGAGTTGCTCAATTTCAGCCAACTCCGTTGGGAAGCTGTCGACTAGCATTTTTAACAAATCTTGTGCGAGATCTTCTTTATTGGCCGCTAAAGCAAGGCTTTGTTTCCAATCTAGAATATAAGAGTCCAGCGCTTCGATATATACTGTATTTTCGATAGGCTGTTGATGTTGAATAAATTTATCGCTTGTCCAATTGGTGAGAATTTGAATAATTTGTTCAATCTGGATCGGCTTGGTTACATAGTCGTCCATACCCACTTTGAGTAGTTTTTGTTTTTCATCAGCCAATGCGTGAGCTGTCAATGCAATAATCGGCATTCGCATACCATCTAAGGTGGATTCCAGCGAACGAATTGCCCGTGTGGTATCTATCCCAGACATGACTGGCATTTGGATATCCATAAAGATAAGATCAAATGGTTTTGCGCCTTGTTCAACCCCTTGTTGAATAATGGTTAAGGCTTCTTGACCACTGAGAGCTTTGGTGGTTTTTACATTTAGCTCGCCTAATAGCGCTTCTAGTACGATCAAATTCGGTAAATGATCATCTACTGCTAAAACGTGTAAATCTTGCCCTTTAAAGTCTTTATGATGTTCTTGTTCAAAAACAGGCTGATTACTTAATAGTTGAATCACTGAACTACGGCTCAGTGGTTGATACAATGGACGCGCTTTATATTCAGTCAACATATTTGGATCAAGTGACATTTGATAGCCATATACCGCCAAATGACCTTGATAACGACCACGAATTTCTTTAAGTAAGGCTTCAGTATCTCCACTGTGATCAACGATCAACCAAGTATTTTCAGTATTTTTTTCTAAGCTATTTAGGCGGCTAAACAGATCTAAAATTGATTGCGCTTCTGTATGC
The DNA here is from genome assembly GCF_009668065.1 of Acinetobacter sp. RIT698. Classification (NCBI taxonomy): domain Bacteria; kingdom Pseudomonadati; phylum Pseudomonadota; class Gammaproteobacteria; order Moraxellales; family Moraxellaceae; genus Acinetobacter; species Acinetobacter sp. RIT698. The sequence goes on along the minus strand of NZ_WJYH01000019.1, from coordinate 40,815 downwards.
TGGACTTGATAGTCTTCTAAGTAATGACGTAATACATTGGCGGTTGCAGGGTGTGCCAAGAAAGATACCACATTTAAGTTTTTAAATGATGGATGAACAATTTCTTCATCTTCATTTACCGTTAACATGGCAGTAAACCAGAAGGTTGAACCTTTTTCTGTTGGTGCACGTTCTTGGTTATCTTCAAAGCCAATTTGACCATGCATCAAATGTACAAGTTGCTTAGAAATAGCTAAACCGAGTCCTGTACCACCGAATTGGCGAGTGACAGAAGCATCACCTTGAGAGAATGATTCAAATAGTCGTTTACGATCGGTACCACTTAAGCCAATACCACTGTCTTGTACACTAAAGTGCAGCAAACATTGCCCGATATCATCATGTTCCATACGCGCACGAACAATAATTTCACCATCAGGGGTGAATTTAATCGCATTGGAAATAAGATTGGTCAGCACCTGTTTAAAGCGTAAGGCATCACCAATGACATGTTTAGGCACATTGTCTGCGAAATAGAATGCCATCTCGATATGTTTTTGTGCTGCCAATGGCGAGAGCATGTCCATCACATCGAAAATTGCTTCTTCAAGATCAAAAGGTGCAGTTTCGAGTTCTAATTTACCTGCATCAATTTTCGAGAAATCGAGTACATCATTAATCAATGCCAATAAATGTGCAGAAGACTTACGGATGGTCTGTAAATATAAACTTTGATCATTGCTTAAATTGTCTTGGCGCAACATCAAATGAATAAAGCCATCAATACTATTTAATGGGGTACGTAATTCATGACTGATATTGGCAAGGAAGACCGACTTCGCCTGATTGGATGAAATCGCCTGATCACGGGCTTGTTTATAGGTAATGTTTTGGACTTCTAAGGTGTCTAATGTACGACGTAAGTCATCTTCTGTTTGTTCAGTATGTTCTTTTAGCTCAAGGAAGCTGAAATGTAGCCGTTTCACCACATTGGCAATATCACGCTGTAATAAGCGCAGTTCCCCAGTACTGTTGATCACCATATGTTGATCAAGCGTATCTGCATTTAAGCGTTGCAATTGCATCCGAATTTCGTACATCGGTGCAATCCAGCGTCTTGAATAGAAGTTTAGACACAATAGAAGCAACAATAGCGTTAATAAGGCAGTCGTAATCAATACGATCATGACACGATAATGTGAGATTTCTAAAGGTTGATTATCAAGTTCAATCACCAACCACATATTTTGAGCAGATTTGCTGGGATTAAGTTTAATCCCATAAATATTGTTGTACTTATTTTGAATCGGTCCAAAGAAGGTGCCTGATTTTGGAATTTTTGGCCAAGCACGTTGATTTTGGTAGCCTACACTTAAATGATTAACGTTATTTTCATCTAAAATCGCTGCACTAAGTAAATGCTTTTCGTTAAACATTTTTTGTAAAATGCTTTCAGCTTTGGCGTGTTGAATTGGATCCTGTTCCATGACTGCGGTGAGTTGCTCAGCAGTATATTGGTAACGGCTCAATATCGCGATGGCTTGGAAGCGCTGTTTAGACTTGGCAGCAGCTGATGTTTCAGAAAGAACCAGTGCTGTACCAACACATGCCAAAATCATAATTGGCACGAAAATTAACGCAATAAGTTGACCATAAGCGTGATTGAGTTTTAAGCGTTTAAAGAGTTTTTTATTGAAATTCGACATTGTTCCAGCAACTCATTGCCCATGGCAAAGATATTAACATGCTTTAATCATCCTGCATGACAATATGACTAAAAATCTTGTGAATTGAAAATGAGTTATGCTGTTTTATAGATAACTTTATCATTTCTAATTCTAAGTAAAGTTTATTTTTTTATATGTATTTAATTTTATTCAATAAAGAAAATCATGCTCCTACTTGGGTGTGTTGATATATATGAATTTAGTTTGATCATTCCAAGCAAAATGAAGCGGAAAGATGTGCAGTATGTTTCTTTTTTTCATACAATATGCCCACCTCGATATAGGTGCAACCGATGAGTCACACACAACCTGATTTCTTAGCCGACGAATTTTTGTTAGATCACTATGTAGGAAAAACTCCTTTGGTGCGTTTACAACGTTTGGCAAGTCATACTCAAGCAACAGTATTGGCAAAGCTAGAAGGCAATAATCCTGCTGGTTCTGTCAAAGATCGTCCTGCATATAACATGATCATGAAAGCTGAACAGCGTGGTCAAATTAAGCCGGGTGATACGTTGATCGAGGCGACGAGTGGAAATACTGGGATTGCGTTGGCAATGGTCGCCGCAATGCGTGGTTATAAAATGAAATTGATCATGCCGGGGAACTCTAGCCAAGAACGTAAAGATGCGATGCGTGCCTATGGCGCTGAATTGATCGAAGCAACCAATATGGAAGTTGCGCGTGATATGGCTTTGCAAATGCAAAGTGAAGGCCAAGGTTTAGTATTAAATCAGTTTGGCAACCCAGACAATGTGGAAGCACACTACCTGACCACAGGCCCTGAAATTTGGCAACAAACCGCAGGGAAAATCACCCATTTCGTGAGCTCTATGGGCACAACGGGCACGATCATGGGGATCTCTAAATATTTAAAAGAACAAAATCCAGATATTCAAATTATCGGATTACAACCTTCAGAAGGTTCAAATATTGCGGGTATTCGTCGTTGGCCACAAGAATACTTACCGACTATTTTTGATCCAAGCCGTGTCGATCAGATCATGGATATTCCGCAAATTGAAGCAGAAAAAACCGCACGCCGTTTAGCACGTCAAGAAGGCATTAGTGCTGGGACTTCTTCAGGTGGTGCAGTATGGGCATCGGTTAAAATTGCTGAAGAAAATCCAGACGCAGTGATTGTCTGTATTGTCTGTGACAGAGGTGATCGTTATCTTTCTACAGGTTTGTTCTCTGTTGAGGATGAAGAATAGTTGCTTCGAAGTCATAAATTGCTTCATGATGGCAAACTTGAGTATTGAGTAAAGCTTTTATGCGTCTTCCAGTTTTAGTTTTTGATATCGAAACCCTGACCGATCTTAAGTCTGGGGCGCATTTATATGGCTTGGATTTACCACAGGACGATTTAGAACAGGCGTTGGCAAAACTACGCCGTCAAGAATCGGGGATGGATTTTCAGCGCTTGGCTTTACATGAAATTGTTTGTATTTCGGGATTGTGGATTGATGAAAATGGTGTGATGAAACTGTTTTCATTTAGTCGAGAGCACTATACTGAAACTGAAATTTTACAAAAATTTTTATCTATCTTTGATAAAAGACATCCAACACTCGTGAGCTGGAATGGCTCACAGTTTGATTTGCCTGTGATTTTATTCCGCGCCATGTATCATGGACTATCTGCGCCAAGTTTGTTCGATCAAGGTGAGATTGACACACAAAAAAGGTATAATAACTATCAGAACAGATACCACAACCGTCATGTCGACTTAATGGATGTCATGGCGATGTTTAATGGACGTCATTTCCAGAAATTGGATGATGTTGCACATTTATTGGGTTATCCCGGTAAACGTGGTATTTCAGGTTATTTTGTTCCCGAATATGTGAATACACAGCAATGGTTGAAACTCACCAGCTATTGCGAAGGTGATGTTTTAAATACATGGTTGATTTTCTTAAGATGGGCTTTGCTTAAAGGTCAGATTTCTTTGCAAGATCACCGTTTATGGATTCAAGCCTCTATTCATTATTTGCAAGGACAAACTCAACAACATGAGTTTTTAAATGTTTGGCGTGAAACCTCACAACGAACTGAATTTACTCAAGCAGATTTTTCCTCCACACCAGATTAGGTATCCCTTTGAAACATAGAGCCAAACCTCGACCATCTCAGCTTCCACAATATATTTTTAAAGTTGAAAGATTGTCACACGAAGGGCGAGGGATTGCGCATTATGGTACAGAACTCAATCATCCAAGTGAAAAGCAGGGTAAAAAAGTTTTTATTCGCTATGCACTGCCTGGTGAAATCGTAAAAGCTCAAGTGACGCGTCAAGTATCCAAACTTGAAGAAGCGGACAGTATTGAATTACTCAGTGAGCCAAATCCACATCGTATTCAACCGATCTGTCCACATTTTGGTACTTGCGGTGGATGCAATATGCAACATATTCATCCAGATGAGCAAATTCGCTTAAAACAAGATGTTTTAAAATCACATCTTAGCCACTTTGCGGGTTTAGTGCCTGAACAGTGGTTAGCGCCATTGCGTTCAACACGTACCGACTATCGACATAAAGCCCGAATAGGGGTGCGTTATTTAGCTAAACAAAATAAATTACTGATGGGTTTTCGTGAAGCACAGAGCAACCACTTAACTGCAATTGAAACCTGTAAAATTTTAGATATTGAATTAGATCAGGCTTTACCTGAAATCAAGGCATTACTCGAAAGTCTAAAAGGCAAAAGCAGCATTGGTCATATAGAATTAGCCAAAGGCGATAGCGAAATTTCATTATTGGTTCGCCATACTGAAAAATTAAAAGCCCATGATGTCAACCTATTGCAACAATATGCGTTACAGAAACAGTGGCAGTTGTATTTGCAACCTGCGGGTGTGGAAAGTGTACAACGTCTAGATGATGCTCAGGCAGACATGCATTTGCATTACCGTTTAAAAGATTTTGATATTGAGTTTGCGTTTAATCCAACAGATTTTACCCAAGTGAATCCCACTGTAAATCCGCAGATGGTTAATCTGGCATGTGATTTGCTTGAGTTGAAAGCAGGTGAAACTGTTTTGGATTTATTTTGTGGATTGGGGAATTTTTCTTTGCCGCTCGCTAAACGTGTGGGTGCTACAGGAAAAGTCATTGCTGTTGAAGGTAGCGAAGCGATGGTGAGGCGTGGTACAGAAAATGCACTGAACAATCGCATAAGCAATGTTAAATTCTATTCACAAGATTTAACAAAAGACTTTTCGCATTATTCTTGGGCAAATCAAGGATTTGATGCATTATTGATTGACCCTCCTCGTGCGGGTGCAGAACAAGTTATGCATTATTTGCCCAAATTTGGTGCGCAAAGAATCGTTTATGTGTCGTGTAATCCCGCAACATTGGCCAGAGATGCTGGGATTTTGGTACAACATGGTTATCAGCTCACTAAAGCTGGTGTGATGGACATGTTTACGCACACAGGGCATGTAGAATCGATTGCTTTGTTTGAAAAGAAATTAGAGATAAACGATTTATAATGAAATATAGAGTTAGAGGAGTAGGGTATGGTCACAGTACGTGAGCAACTTCCTGATCAGCTCAATGAGCTATCAGAGGAAGCGACTGTAGAACATGCCGATGAAGCGCAACAGGCTCTAGCAACTTGGCTAGATCGAGTGCGTGGAATTTTAGACGGTGCTGAACTTAAGCAGTTAGAAGAAGTCGCGCAATTAGTATTACAAAAAGAATTGGCGACCACAGTAAATTCCAGAACCAATACCTTTGCAACAGGCATTGGAATGGCCGATATCCTTGCGCATTTACATGTTGATGAAGATACGCTGGCAGCAGCTGTGCTTTATCGTAGTGTGCGTGAAGATCTCACGACTTTAGAGGAAATACAGCAACAATGCGGTGAGCAGGTTTATAACCTTGTCAAAGGCACTTTGGCGATGGGTAAACTTTCTGAACTGATTGAAAAGAATAAACGTTTAGAAGATCACTTTAATAATAATCAGCGTGAACACCTGACGGGCATCTACAAGATGTTGATTTCTGTGACAGAAGATGTTCGTGTGGTATTGATTAAACTGGCTGAACGTACCTTTGCTTTACGTGAATTGGCGCACTCTTCAAAAGAACGTCAAGAGCGTGTTGCACGAGAAATTCTCACCATCTATTCGCCTTTGGCGCATCGTTTAGGCATTGCGCAATTAAAGTGGGAGCTCGAAGATCTTGCTTTCCGTTATTTGGCACCAGAACGTTATAAAGAGATTGCTTCTTTACTCAATGAAAAGCGTCTAGAGCGTGAGCAATATATCCAGTTTGTGGTGGATAAACTCAAGAATGAGCTGGCAGGGCATGATATTGAAGCTGAGATTTCAGGTCGGGTAAAACATATTTATTCGATCTACCGCAAAATGAAGAGTAAAAATCTGAGTTTTGATCAGCTTTATGATATTCGTGCATTACGGGTTTTGGTTAAATCTGTCGCAGAGTGTTATCACGCTTTAGGCATTGTGCATCAAATTTGGCGTCATATTCCTCATCAGTTTGATGATTATATTACTAACCCCAAAGCCAATGGTTATCGCTCTTTACATACTGCGGTGATTGCAGAAAATAAATCTTTGGAAATCCAGATCCGAACCAAAGAAATGCATGAAGAAGCAGAGTTGGGCGTGTGTTCACACTTCAATTATAAAGAAGGCTCGAAAACCACTGACTATTCATTTAATCATCGTTTGCATTCTTTACGTGCAGTGCTTGAGCATTATCAAGAACGTACCGAAACCAGTGCACATCCCAATGAAGATGAAACCGAAGATTTTGAACAAATTCAAGACTTTGAAGGTTTTGAAAAAATCTATGTGTTTAGTCGTGATGGGGATATTAAAGAATTACCACGCGGATCGACGGTGCTTGATTTTGCTTATCATGTGCATACCGAGGTCGGCAATAAGTGCTATGCATCACGGGTCAACCAACGCTATGTGCCGTTAACCTATACCTTAAAAACAGGCGAACAGGTTGAGATTTTAACCAAGAAAGATCGAGAACCCAATCGTGATTGGTTGGTTAACTCTTTGGGTTATATTAAAACAGCACGTGCGCGTGACAAGTTGCGCCACTGGTTTAGACAACAAGATCGCAGTAAAAATTTGGAAGTTGGGCGTGAGTTGCTCAATAAAGAACTTTCACGTTTAGCGATTCACCCGAAAAGTATTGATTTAAGTGATTATTGTAATCATTTCAATGTGAAAACTGGGGATGACATTCTTGTGTCATTGGTGAGTGGGGAAATTAGCCTGCATGCCTTGATCAATCAAGTCAATCGCCACATGCACTTAGATCAGGATGAACCAGAGCTGGTTTTAAAACCAACATTAAATCCACGCGCAAGTCATACCTTGTCGGCGCATGGAATTTTAATTGATGGTTTGGACAATGTTGAATTACATATTGCACAATGTTGTCAGCCTGTTCATGGTGAATCGATTGCTGGATATATCACATTGAATCGCGGTGTCAGTATTCACAAGGTTGCATGCCCAGATTATATGCGCATGATCAAGTTAGAACCTGATCGTGCGGTTGAAGCAGATTGGGAAATGCAACCGACACGTGGGCAAAGTGTGCAAATTGTGGTGGAAGCGTATGATCGCCGTGGTTTGTTAAAAGATTTGACCCAAGTGATTTTTTCAGATCAGATCAATATCCGTCAGGTGAATACGATTTCTGAAGCAGATGGTATTGCCAATATGAAATTGTTGATTGAAGTGAAAGGCTTGGCACAATTGTCTCGCCTCTTGGCGAGATTGGAACAACAGCCTGGCATTATCAGTGCTCGACGCTTGGTTCAAGGCAATTAGTTCGCTGTTCTGACCTCATTTATTTCAAAAAAACCTGCACAATGCAGGTTTTTTTGATTTGAAATCACCCTATAAAAATTACACGCTACATTTTTTTGAGTTTTGGTAAATGGCGATATTTTCTATGTTGGCTTGAGCATCAGTCATAAGTTGAGTATCGACTTGACCAGGATCTGACTCAGTCGAGACCTTATTGGCAAAGCCTCCAGCTTTGGATGCTGTATCAGAGCCCCCACCAAAAGCATTTAAAGCACTACTTGCAAGACCCGCCCATTTACTAATGGTTTTGCCCGTTGCCTTAGTTTCAGAAGAGGAGAGCACGCGGCTTGCATTGGCTTTTTCAACAGCAAGCGCGGCACAATCCATACTTTTTAGTTCAGTAGTGCTCAGTGGGGCAGCAGTTAGGATTGTACTTGATGCAAGTATGGTTATTGTTAGGAGTGTTTTTTTCATTGTTTATTCCATTTGCACATTGGAAACAAAACTATAAATTAAAATAACAAAAACAAAAATTACAAAGCTGTCAGGAAGCGAAATAGGCGCTTTCCATAAGGCGGCATTACAATCAAAATCTAAAATATTTTTATATCAATATAAATGGGCTAAGCTTAAACGCCATAATTGTTTTATGACCTATAGGCGAGCAAAAATTATTTTTTGGTGAGCAGTAAATTGGCTAAACGATTGACAAACTGGGGGCTGATTGCAGACAGTTGGAACATAATTTTGGTTTTCAATCCCACAGGCGTATGCGTAGCCGTTAAGATGCTTCCTTTGGCTTTGACTAAGGCAAACACTTGCTCCGCAACATCTTGGGGCGTGAGACTGACCCCAATATTTTGAATCGCACCTGCATCCATGTCTGTCACCATCGCTGTTTGGACAAAAAGCGGCATCACATCCAGTACGCGAATACCATATTTTTGCCATTCGATATCTAATCCTTCTGTAATACCGCGTACGGCAAATTTACTGGCAGAATAGGAGACTAAATCTGCTTGTCCATAAATGGCTGATGCTGAGGAAAGATTGATGATACGCGCAAATTTTGCTTGTTTCAGATAGGGAAGAGCGGCATGACAGCCATTTAAAACGCCATTGACATTGATATTGATTGTACGATGATGGGCACTAATCTCAGTTTTTTCAAAATCTCCAGAATACAGAATCCCAGCATTATTGACTAAAATGTTGAGACCATTTGCCCATTGAGAAAATTCTTTAAGCGCGGTTTGCCATTGCGCATAATCGCTCACATCTAATTTGCCCGCTTTGGCATTGTCACCCAATTGATCTGCTAAAATTTGAGCCTGCGCTTCATTGATATCATAAATACCAACTTGATAACCTTGTTGATAGAATAGACGTGCAATCGCAGCCCCAATCCCTTGCGCAGCACCACTAATGAATATGCTTTGACTCATTGCAGCATCCTTTTTAGTTTATTTTGATTGCAAAGAGTTGAACATAAAATATGCATAACAACAAGTGTTGTGCAGTCATTTGTTATTGATCTTAAAGGACATAAAATGCAACAGCTATTCGCCATCATGAAACAATTACGTGCAGAATGCCCTTGGGATCGTGAACAGACACCTGAAAGTTTAACGCGCTATGCGATTGAAGAAGCATATGAAGTGGAAGAAGCAGTACGTTCTGGTGATATAGATGAAATTAAAAATGAATTAGGTGATTTATTGCTACAAGTGGTTTTTCAATCACAGATGTACAGTGAGCAGGGGGCTTTTGATTTTAACGATGTTGTCGATGTACTTTGTCAAAAATTGATCCGACGCCATCCACATGTTTTCCAAAAACAACAATTTGATAATTTAACCCCTGAACAAGTGTCGGTGTTGTGGCAGGAAATTAAACAACAAGAAAAACAGGGCAAAACTCAATCTCGATTAGATGCGGTAAAACATGGTCCCGCTTTATCTCAGGCAGAAAACATTCAAAAAAATGTCGCAAAAGTAGGCTTTGATTTTCCTGATGTGGCGCAGGCCTACGATAAAGTCAAAGAAGAATTGGCAGAGTTTGAAGAGGCGCTGCAATCGGAAAAACCTGATGAAATTATGGAAGAATTTGGTGATTGTTTATTTTCTTTAATTAATGTAGGGCGTAAACTAGGCATTTCAAGTGAGATGGCGCTGTTAGGAACCATTTATAAATTTAAATCTCGCTTTGCTTATATTGAAGATCAAATCAATTTTAAAAATAAAAGATTAGAAGATGCGTCTTTAGAAGAAATGGATCTCCTTTGGGATCAGGCAAAGCAACAATTAAAATCAAAGGTTAGCAATGAGTAATCAGTATTTTTATTTTAATCGTGTAGTAAAACTAATTAAATTGTTTTTCTTATTGGTGCTTTTGAGTTGCTCCTTGAGCTTGTATGCACAACAGTTTGATCAAGCTTATCTCAACTGGAAAGCACAACAACAGGCCCATGATGCACAATTAAAAAAAGTCGATGATCAATACTATCTTTCGCGACCGAATAGCAAAACATCACCATCGAATAGCAATCACAAAGGCCCATCATCACCTACTCAATCTTTAAACAGCTCAGCTTCAAAAGTCAGTTTAAACTCTGCAAGTGTCGAGCAATTACAACAGCTCACGGGTGTGGGAGCAAAGAAAGCACAGGCGATTATTGCTTATCGCAATCAGAATGGCGGATTTAAAAGTATTGATGACTTAAAAAAAGTGAAGGGGATTGGCGAGAAACTTTTCGAGCAGAATAGGGCACGACTGAGTTTATGATGGGTTTAAGAGCCTGTAGATCGACGAATTATCAATAGTCCATAAATTCAAGTGAAGTTTGCGAGAATCAAATTGCCCTTTAGCTGTGTAAGCGATATCATTAGCACAATTATGATTTTTACGTCCTGACGTAGGAGACAGTGTCTTTTGCAAACTTTGCGTGCGTCAAAGTGTGGGTTATCCACCGCTCAATTACCTTCCTCCATTTTAGATGTTATTGATTCTTTAACTAAAGCTGGCTATGAAGCTTATATAGTCGGTGGTGGTGTACGTGATTTAATGCTTGGCTTAAATCCGAAAGACTACGATGCTGTGACCAATGCAACACCTTCACAGGTGAAAGAGGTATTTGGTCGTCGTTGCCGAATTATTGGGCGACGTTTTGAATTGGCACATGTGTATTCAGGTCGTGAATTGATTGAGGTGGCGACATTCCGTGCCCCACCGAAAAAAGCCATTACCTCTGCACAAGGGATGATTTTACGTGACAACAATTGGGGAACAATAGAGCAAGATTTTGCTCGACGTGATTTTTCGATTAATGCCATGTATTACCAACCTCGAAAAGGGGAAGTGCTCGATTTTTGTAATGCTATTGATGATATAAAAACCAAAACTTTAAGACTATTGGGTGATCCAGCACTTCGTTTTGAAGAAGATCCAGTACGGATGTTGCGTACATTACGTTTTGCTGCGAAGTTAAATTTTAGTATAGATCCTAAAATATTAGACGTTTTTACCCAAGAAATGACACAATTGCTGCGTGATGTTTCTCCGCATCGTTTATATGATGAGTCGCAAAAATTATTCACCATGGGGCATTTGCATCGTGTGATGCCGATGTTGATTGAATTTGGTATTTGGAAGCAATTATTTGCTGATATTAGCCCTGAGATTACCCAATTTATAGAGCGCGCAGCGAAAAATACCGATCAACGGATTCAAATGGGTAAAACCATTAATCCTGCATTTTTCTATGCGGTATTGCTTTGGAATAATTTCTTAGCGCGTTGTGATTTCTACCATGCTAAAGGTGTAGTTGCTGCAGAAGCACGAGCTCAAGCAGGCTTAGATGTGTTAAAACGTCAAGCGACACGAACCATTATTCCTCGTTTTGCCGAAACCTTTATTCGTGAAGTCTGGGAAATGCAAAGTCGTTTGCTCAACCCGAAACCACAACAGATTGAAGCGCTTTCGGGTCATGCACGTTTCCGTGCAGGATTTGATTTCTTGCTGTTGAGAGAGAAGTCAGGTGATGCTTCTACCAATGGCATGGGTGCATGGTGGGAAGCTTACCAAGACATGTCGACTGATGAGAAAGAACGTGCAATTGGCAGTTATAATCGTCAGCGTGCCAAAAGTCGTAAGAAACTTGCTGAAGTTGCCCCTGTTGAAGATGTAAAAGCAACAGCTTCCACGCAAATTGAACCATTGGTGAAAGAACAAGAATCTCGTAGCCGTCGTTCACGGGCTAAACCAAACTCAACATCATCTCAAGATTTTAGAAGTAGAAGTGATGCTCGAACGGCAGTAAACAAAGGCGAGATTACAGCGGATCATCCAATCACCAAGCGTAGACGCGTACAACGTGATTTAAGCAGTGTGATTTTTGGACCGACCCAATCATGATTAAAACCTATATTGGTTTAGGCAGTAATTTAGGTGATTCTGAGCAAATTCTACGGGAAGCTGTAGAAAAACTCAGAAACTTAGGTGTTGTTACTGTTTCAAAGCTGTATCAAAGCCAACCGATGGGGCCTCAAGATCAGCCAAATTATCACAATGCAGTTGCAGAATTACACACTGATTTAGCGCCTTTGGCCTTGCTGGATGAGTTGCAAGGTATTGAAAATGAATCGGGTCGAGTACGGTTACGCCGTTGGGGTGAGCGTACTTTAGATTTAGATCTTTTGCTTTATGCTGAAAAAAACATTATAAATGAGCGGCTCACAGTACCTCATATTGGTATTTTAGAGCGTGATTTTGTGGTGATTCCATTGTTGGATCTCGATCCTGAGCTTCAAGTCAATGGACAATCATTGCAAAAGTTAGATTTCGTGCAACATTCAACCCTAAGTGTTTTAGCAGATCAGTCATGGGCTGATTAAAGGATTGAATGGGCAGAGGAACTCTCATTGATAGAGGAATATCGTCATGATTAGCCTAAGTGATTTAAGACAATTCAAAACTCAGGGACGTAAATTTTCATGCTTAACTTGCTATGATGCAAGTATGGCAAAAGGTATGGAAGTTGCTGAGATTGACACCATTTTGATTGGTGACTCTTTAGGGATGACAATCCAAGGGCATGATTCTACCTTGCCTGTGACTGTTGCAGATATGGCCTATCATACTGCTGCTGTACGTCGTGCAAATCAACATGCGTTTGTCCTGTGTGATTTACCCTTTATGAGTTATGCCACGCTCAATGATGCGTTGCTCAATTCAAAAACCGTGATGCAAGCGGGCGCTCAAATGGTGAAAATTGAGGGCGGTGAGTGGCTGGCTGAAACTGTAGAAGTTTTGACACGAAATGGTATTCCTGTTTGTGTACATTTGGGTTTAACACCACAATCGGTGCATGTTTTTGGTGGTTATAAATTACAAGCGAAAACACGTGAATCAGCAGATCAACTGATTGCTGACTGTAAAGCTGTAGTCGAGGCAGGTGCCGCTGTGTTATTGCTCGAATGTGTTCCGGCACAGATGGGTAAAGAAATTGCTGAATTATTCCCACACGTTCCTGTGATTGGCATTGGTGCTGGTGCAGATACCGATGGTCAAGTACTTGTGGTGCAAGATATGCTTGGTTTGACGTTTGGTAAAGTGGCACGTTTTGTACGTAATTTTATGAAAGAACAAGCAGGGGAAACTGCAATCGTGGATGCATTCAAGGCATATCATGTTGCTGTACAAGAGCAATCATTCCCTGCCAAAGAACATACTTTCCAAGTAGAGCTGTAAACATGAAAACAGAAACGACCATTCAAGGATTAACAGCATCACTTCAGCCTGCTCGATCGGCACGTAAAATCATTGGTTTTGTACCGACGATGGGAAATCTACATCAAGGCCACTTAAATCTGGTTCGTGAAGCTCGTAAATTATGTGATGTGGTGGTGGTCAGTATTTTCGTCAATCCAATCCAATTTGGACCGAATGAAGATTTTGATAATTATCCTCGTACACTTGAGCAAGACAGTAATTTACTTGCTGAAGTGGGTTGCGACATTGTTTTTGCACCTTCTGTGGAACAAATGTATGGTAAATTCCCACGCTTAACCAATATTAGTGTGGGCGAAATTACCAATGATTTGTGCGGTTTACAACGTCCCGGTCATTTTGATGGTGTCGCTGTCGTTGTTACCAAATTGTTTAATATTGTACAGCCGAACTTTGCATTTTTTGGACAGAAAGATTATCAACAATTGGCTGTGATTAAGCAGGTTGTTCGTGATTTGAATATGCCAATTGAAGTGATTGGTGTACCAATTGCACGTGCTGAAGATGGTTTGGCCTTAAGTTCTCGTAATGGTTACTTATCTGAACAAGATCGTCAAACAGCTCCTGTTATTTTTAAGAGCTTAACGACTGCTGAACAAGATTTACATGCAGGTAAAGCACTTGCAGATGTCTTGGCGCAAATTCGTGAAAGTTTAAATGATGCAGGATTGATTGTGGATTATGTCGAAGCACGTAGCCCAGCGTTGCAAAAAGTTGAACAATTCGACCAAGATGTTGTATTGTTTGTTGCAGCGAAATTAGGCAAGACTCGTCTGATTGACAATTTACAAGTAAAACATTTTACATAAACTTTGCTTTTAGGATCGTCATGCCATGAAGCGCATACTTATCGTAACAGGACAGTCTGGTTCAGGTAAATCATCTGCTTTGCAGGTGCTTGAAGATTTGGGTTATTACTGTATCGATAATTTGCCTTTGGCATTGCTTCCTGAAATCGTTGAAAAGCTTGATAGAGAAAACAATTTAGAGTTATTGGCACTCGGTGTCGATGTTCGAAGTGCCAAAGAAGATTTACAAGGTTTTGATCAGGTTTTTCAACAGTTACAGAAACATGGTAGTGTAGACGTTATTTATTTAACGACTCGTGATCAGGAGTTGATTTCGCGTTTTAGTGCATCGCGACGTCCACATCCTTTATCAAATCGCTTCCAAAGTTTGAATGAATGTATTCAAGAAGAAAAAAATTTATTGCTCCCAATTCAACTGCGAGCAACAGTACATATCGATACAACGGATAAAAGTGTACACGATTTAAAAGATACCTTATTGTCCAAACTGGGACAGTCCGATAAACTCATTTTAATTTTGCAATCTTTTGGTTATAAACATGGTATTCCATTAGATGCAGATTTTGTTTTTGATGTAAGGCATTTGCCGAATCCACATTGGGATTTAGAGTTACGTAAATATTCGGGTTTAGATGAACCAGTACGTAAATTTTTAGAAGCCAGCGAGCAAGCAAATGAGATGTATCAAGACATCTATCAGTTTTTAAATAAGTGGTTGCCTGCTTTTTCGGAAGGTCATCGTCACTATATTACAGTGTCAATTGGCTGTACGGGGGGGCAACATCGTTCGGTTTATATTGTGGATAGGTTGAAAAAGGCTCTTGAGTCGAAATGGACTATTCAGGTATTACATAGAGAAATGAAGCACTGGTCATGATTGACACAACTGTTGACGTAATTAATAAATTAGGATTACATGCGCGTGCATCTGGAAAACTAATCGAAGTCACGACTAAATTTAAATGCTCTATTCAAATTGGTAAGGGTGACAAGTTAGTCGATGCCAAGAATATCCTTTCTTTACTTATGCTCGGAGCTGGTAAAGGAACCACCTTGCGTCTAGTGATTGATGGTGCAGATGAAGAAAAAGCTTTGTCTGAAGTTCAAGCACTGTTCGCAGATAAATTTTACGAGGCAGAATAATCGTGGCACGTCGTCCGCAACGTTTTACTGAAGATGATTTTGAGTCTTTAGAAGGGCGTGCAAGTAAAACCGAACAGAAAAAAGCTGTACAACGTATGGCTGCTTTAGGTGAACAACTCGCAGAGTTGTCGAAGAAACAAATTGAATCTTTACCTGTTGAAGATCGGTTGATTGAGGCTTTGCTTGATGTGCAATTGATCACATCTTTTGAAGCACGTCGCCGTCAATTTCAACGGATTGGTAAGCTTTTGCGTAATGAAGATGAAGCCATCATTTTGTCTTATTTAACCCCTAAACAAGGGATTAAAAAGTTGGCGCAATTGGATCGTTGGGTTGATCGAATGATTGAACAGCGTGATCCTGCAATTAAAGAATTCTGTAAATCTTACAATGCTGCAGAAAGTCATTCTTTACGTCAGCATGTATTGCGTATTCATCGGGATATCACCCGCCAAGCCACTGCTGAAGAATTAGCGGCTTCTAAACTTAAGTTATTAAATTATGCCCAACAAGTGGCTTTGATTTCGGATAATTCCAAGTAAACTATCGTGACAAATAAAAAACGACCCTTTTGGGTCGTTTTTTATATTTAGCCGAGATAGATTAAACTTTTGATGGCATCATGGGCATGTTTTCGCCTGCTTTAAATTCTGGCTGGAATTTAACAACGCATTTACCATCGATGATTTTGTCATTCATTTTTACTTGAATTGCCTTGCCATCAGTTTGGCCTGCACATGATTTTTGAATCGCATCCCATTGCGCTTTACGTTCCGCTCGTTTTTGTGCAAATTCTTGCTTAATTTGAGCACGTTGCTCTTCGGTCATGTCTTTCATACGTGGTCCTTCATGATGCATCATACGGCCACGTTGTTCTCCATCACGACGGTAATCCTGTTTCATTTCTTTCATCGCCTTGTGATCAGGCTTGAATACGATATTACATGTACCATTAATATTTTGCTGACCTGCTGTCACCTGAACCGTTTGACCAATTGCTTTGCCATCACAGGCTTTTTGCATTTGTTGGCGTAACGCTTTATGTTGAGCACGTTTCTGTTTCATTTCTTCGCGTTGTTCTGGTGACATTTTATGATGCCCACCATGCATCATTGGACGGCCATCTGGACCTTCTTTAGGACCAGGATTGGATTGACAAGCCGTCAAAGCCCCTGCAGTTAAAATACTTGCTGATACCAGTGCGATTTTTGTCATTGCTTTCATTGTTACTACTCCAATGAATATTTTGATGTTCTGTTGATACAGTAAAGATTAAATAATAATGATGTAGAAACAATGGAGAGAATTTTGAGCAACTGTTGGGTACAATGTTGAAATGAGAAGAAAAACGTGAGACCAGTTTTGAAAATACGTCGAGTTCCCATTGCATTACGCTTATTTCTGACCGTTTTATTGACAACTTTAGTCATTACAACAGTGAGCTTGGGTGTTTTACATTGGACCATGCAAAAGAACTTTGCCAGATATGTTGCAGATGTTGAAATGCAGAAACTTGATCATCTGATCGAAAACTTGGCAGATGTATATGGAGTCTATCAAGACTGGGGTAACGCGGTTCAAGCACAGATTTTGCAAATTGAAGGTGATGCTGCGCCTGATGATTATGATAAATTATCACGCTGGTGGCTACGTCGCCAGTATGATATCGCTTTACAGCAACGCTACTTTAAAGAACATACGATGGTGGCGACTTTGGGACAAACGGACGGTGCCGTTCATAAGTCTCAACTGGATAAAGAAGAACTGAAAATTCTCGAAGAAAATTTACCCTCAGCTTATCAACCCTTTGAAGGTTTGAAATTTCCGCTTAGTTCAAATCAAAACTTATATAGACCCTCAGATCGTAAAGGAAATAAACCGCCTATAGGCAAAGACAAGGGGCATCTTTCAGCGGGACAGGAAGCATCAGCTTCTGCAGCGAAAGAAGCGCCAACGCGAGATCCGATGCGAACGGTAAATCCGCAGAATGGCAAAAAGATATTTGTGTCATTGCCTGACCGTTTGGGGCTGAGTTCACGACTTTCTTTATATGATGCAAAACAACAGTTTATTTTAGGTGAACCGTCAGATGACCAGGTGTCTTATCGTCCGATTTTAGTCAATGACGAAGTGGTCGGTTACTTGGGTTTAAAACCAGTTTTAGATCAGGATGATGCGCTGAGTATTAACTTCTTTAGTAATCAAAAGCGTTATTTAGTGCTGATTTATATCTTCACCTTCTTATCAAGCTTGGTTGCCGCATTGTTATTGGCGACTTATTTTAAAACACCGATTCAACGTTTATTGAACGCAACTCGCGAATTAACCAAAGGTAACTACCAGCATCAAGTGGTGATTAACCGCAATGATGAATTAGGAGACTTGTCAACAGAGTTAAATCAACTGGCTGTCATTCTCGACCAGCATGAAACATCACGCCGTCAGTGGGTTGCAGATACTTCACATGAGTTAAAAACGCCATTGGCAGTATTGCAAGCACAGATTGAAGCCATGCAGGATGGAATTCGCAAGCCGACACCAGAACATTTTGAAGCGATGTTACGTCAGGTCACGAGCTTGAAAAAGCTGACACAGGATTTAGCCGATTTGGCGCAAGCTGAAGCACAACAATTAAAATGCTACTTTGCAGAAATTGATCCTTGGTCGGTGGTTTTACAAGAAATAGAGAATTTTAAACCTAAATTTGAACAGGCTGATTTAACAATTTCTGCCACAGGTGAGGGAGCGAAATTACAATTAGATATAGATCGCTTTAAGCAAATTATGGTCAACTTACTTGGAAATAGTATTCGCTATACTGAGGCAGGTGGTGAAGTCCAAGTGCATACAGAGCAAGATGCAGATTCTTGGAGTGTGATCGTCGATGATAGCCCATTGGGTCTGAGTGATGAACAGATTGCACACTTGGGCGAACGTTTCTATCGTGTGGATAATTCACGTACACGTAGTACGGGCGGTACAGGATTGGGCTTGGCTTTATCAGGTAAAATTGCACAAACACTCGGTGGTCAGCTTACTTTTGATCATTCGCCATTAGGCGGTTTGCGTTGCAAACTGACATTTTCAAAACATACTAAAGTTTAAAAGGAATAGTACAACATGAAGCATATCATGCTGGTAGAGGATGAAGTTGAACTTGCGCAATTGGTGCGGGATTATCTAGAAGCAGCGGGCTTTGAAGTCAGTATGTTTCATGATGGTCAAGAAGCTTATGACAGCTTTCTACAACGCAAGCCAAGTTTAATGGTGTTGGATTTGATGGTCCCGCGTATGGATGGTTTGACCATTTGCCGTAAAGTGCGTGAGCAAACCGACTTACCGATTATCATGGTGACTGCACGAACGGAAGAAATCGATCGTGTCTTGGGTTTAAATATGGGAGCAGATGACTATGTCTGTAAACCTTTTAGCCCGAAAGAGTTGGTGGCACGTGTACAAGCGGTATTACGCCGTTTAGAACGTAAAGCTGAACCTGAAGCCAATGACTTATTTCGTATTGATAAAGCACAACAACGTATCTGGTATCAACAAAAATCGTTGAATTTAACGCCAACTGAATTCCGCCTTTTAGAGCTTTTCCTCGAACATTTGGGACAAGTCTATTCTAGAGCGCAACTTTTAGACCATATTAACCCAGATAGTTTTGATGTTGCTGACCGTGTTATTGATAGTCATATCAAGAACTTACGCCGTAAAATATCTGAAGCAGCGGAAACCGGAAATCGTCATGAATGGGTACAAGCTGTTTATGGCGTAGGCTACCGTTTTGAATATCCAGAAGATTAAGTTTTCTACATTTTAAGTTCATCGTTGTGGATAAACACAGGTTTATCCACAGATATTGTGGGTAAATGTTTATAAATGTAAAAAGTTATGTTTGAAAAATAAACATATAACTTTATTGATATATTCTGATTTTGACTGAATCGGGTATAGATAGAGGTTAGGTCTGTTGATCTAATGTGCGATCCAAAGCCCGCTAATTATTTAATGTGTTGATAAACCGCCAATACCTGCTTTTGGGCTTTGGTCAGGCTCTTGCTCACAAGCTCATAAGAGCCTTCAACCAAGTCTTGAATCAGATCAGCACTGATCTGTTCGCCTTCATAGACTGAAATCCAATGACGTTTATTCATATGGTAGCCCACCTGAATCGAGGGGTAGAGATCTCTCAACATTTCTCCATGATCAGGTTCAACTTTTAAATTAATCAGTTTTTTGCCATGCAGTTCAGAGCCTAACATAAACATTTTTCCCATCACTTTAAAAACAGGAACATCCTCACCAAAAGGATAGTCAAGTTCGGATTTAGGCAAATGTGATGCAATCTTAAATGCTAAAGTTCGGATTTCTTCACCAGTCATCATTGTCTCTTTTTAAAATATTTTTTATGAATAAATGCTAATCACTGTTCCATCATCGACCAGTTTCCAAATTTCATCCATATCTATATTTCTAACGGCAATACACCCCCATGTCCAGTCATTTCTAGGTAAGTAGGTCATTAAACTCGGGAGTTTTTCCACTTGTGAGCGTGTTGCTGAACCATGAATCATAATGTCGCCACCAGGAGAAACGCCAAGTTGGTTGGCTTTAGATTTATCCTGTTGGTTTGGATAGGACACATGCAGCGATTTATAAAATGCACTATTGGGATTACGCCAATCTAGAATATAACGACCTTCAGGGGTTTTTCCATCACCTTCTTTAACTTTATGTCCAATAGGATCAAAGCCTAAGCGCATTGGATATGTTCGTATGTCTTGATCATGATGCATGAGTTTAACAATACGATCCGATTTATAAACTTTAACTTCGGTGATTGGCGTGTTTTGACGAAGACGTTGAATCTCTTGCTCAGATAAATTCTGCACATGTATGGCAGCATTTGCGGTTGGAATAAATTGATTATATTTTTGATAAGTCCAGACACTTGCTATAGCTATAGCCAAAAGAATCAAGCATGGAATGAGGTATTTTTTATTCATTTTAGAATACTAATGTTGTAAAACCCTGTATTGCCTAAATTTTATTCATTCTAAAGACAAAAGCTGTAGTTAATTTGTGATTGTGGATTTATCCTGTGGATAAACACAAGTTTATCCACAGAAATTGTGGGTAACTATGATGGGGCAGATCAAAGAAAGTGATTCGGCAATTTATTTGATCAAGAAGAACAACTCACCATCACTTCAGGAACGTCGCTCGGTAAAGGCGCTAAATCTTTGGCTGTTTCTAAATCCGTTTGTTTGGTAAAGGGCTGACCAAGCAATTTAAATAGGCGATCAACCTCAGAAAAATCATCACGTTCAATGGCTGTTTGTAGCATATGATTTCTTAAAATATAGACTGGATTGGCCTTTTTCATTTCCGCATCAAGTACATCAACATCTTGCTGCTCACGAATATTGTGATATTGCGTCAAGAAGTTTTCAAATTGAAAGCGATCTAGGCAATCATCTTTAATAGCTTCATATTCTTTATTCTGTAAGCGAAGAAAACTGTCGGTATAGTCGAGTTGCTCACTTTGTAGAATTCTTAAAAATGCCATACCACAATCAAAACTATCTTTGTGGAAGCTGGGTAGTCCAAGTTTTTGGCATAGCCCATGGGTATAATGTTCTAGAAAGGTCGGTTCAAAATGCTCTAAACATTCGACGAGGTCTTGCTTAAATTGTTCTTTATTTTCTGCTTGTGCCAGTGGAATTAAATTGTTTAACCAATTCCATAAGTTCCAATGTGCAATACTCGGTTGGTTTTGGTAGGTATAACGACCATTGTAATCACTATGATTGTTGATCCAATTGGGACGGAAACGCTCCATAAAACCATAAGGGCCAAAATCGAGGGTAGAACCTGTAATATTGAGATTATCTGTATTCATAACCCCATGTGCAAAACCAACCAATTGCCATTTTGCGATCATGACAGCGGTGTTTTGAATCACTTGCGTTGCAAATGCTAGAACAGTGTCTTCAAACTTTTGCTGTTCAGTACTCAAACATTGTGGATAGTGCCATTCAATACATTTTTGGGTAAATTCAGTGAGTAATTCAGGCTGATATTGATTAATCCATTCAAAATGCCCTAAACGGATGTGGCAATCCGAAGTGCGTAACATCATTGCACCAAGTTCAAGTTTTTCTCGTTGTACGCCTTGGGTTGAAGAAGTAAAGCCTACAGAATTGCTTGAAGGAACCCCCAGTGCATTGAGTGCATGACCCGCTAGATATTCACGAATCACAGAACGTAATACAGCACGTCCGTCTCCCATACGAGAGTAGGGGGTTGAGCCTGCACCTTTTAAATGTAGGTCAATGGTTTGACCTTGTCGATTTAAAATTTGCGCTATCAATAGGCCACGTCCATCCCCCAATTGACCTGCCCATTGTCCAAATTGATGCCCTGCATAAACCATGGCAAGGGGATGAAATTCAGCAAAGGTTTTTTGTCCGCTACAAATCTCGACCCATTGGGCTTTTTCATCTTCAGACCATTGTAATTCATCCGCAAGCGCAGCATTAAAATGCCCAGCCTTTGCACCTTTCAGTGGACTAGGCATTTGCTCATGGTAGAGCTTTGAATCAAGAGATGGATAACGTGGGGCAAATTGCATAGCGATCGGTCACAATGGTTTTACTTGTCCCTCTCAATATAGCAAAGTTTTAAGCTGTTGAGATAATGTCGACTGTTTTAGTCAACAATAAATAGTTTTGCACCAAATGCGGTAGAAGAACGATGCGCTTCAGCTTGGTCTGCAACTTGATAACTCATCCCTGCTTTTAAGGTAAAGGTACGTCCATCATCAAGTTCAGTGTGCAATTCACCTTCTAAGCAAAACAGGATATGACCTTTAAGACACCAGTGATCAGCCAAATAATCGACAGAATATTCGACCATTCGCACTCGAATATTATCAAATTGTTGTGTGCGCCAAAGTGCAAAGCCTTGCTCACCCTCATGGCGCGTTGTTGGAACTTCTGCCCAGTTGGTAATGCCAAAGGGGATGTTATTAATTTGCATATTATTTTCTCTCAATATTCTCAGTATGAGTTTCTGTAAAAAATGGATAAAAGAAAAGCCCCTTTCGGAGCTTTGCTTTTGATGTGTATTGAGAATTTAAGAAACAACGTTCTTTTTGATTCCACGCATCAATGTTTCTAAACGTTCACGATGGAAAGCAAGTTTCTGTTCGACCAATTGGAAATCAACTTTGAGTTTGACATCCATTTGGTGGATTTTTTCAGCAACAGATGCTTTTTTCGCTTGTAGCTCTTGTTCTTTTAACGCAGCCCAATCATTTAACGTATTGGTGAATGCTTCATATTCTTGCGATACTTTTTGTTTCATCGCGATGATGTCTGCATTGACGTTATGACCATAAATCGCTAAATCCTGTTCAGCATATTTAAATCTCATCGCCAATTCCGCTTTTTTGATATTAAAGCTTGGGATACGACGTAGATTCTTGGCTAAACCGATTTTAGAGCACGACCAAATCAACCATTTTGTTGGATCATATTGCCACCATTTCACACCATTACGATAATCGTATTGGAAAATATGGTGATAGTTATGATAACCCTCGCCCCATGTTGCAATGGCAAGAACAAAGTTATCACGTGCAGTATTTTCGTCAGTATAAGGACGTTTGCCCCACATATGGCAGAGTGAGTTGATAAAGAATGTTACATGGTGGCTAATGATTAAGCGGAGTAAACCACCCAAGAGTAATACGCCCCACATGTCACCTACAGCCCAACCCAGTGGAACTAAAATCGCAGCATGTACAGCAATCACAAGTGGAACATAATACTTGTCTTGGAACATAACCACTTTGTCATTCAACAAATCAGGTGCATTTTTATAATTTGATTCAGCAGCAGGATAATTACGTAACATCCAGCCAATATGAGCGTACCAAAAACCATTGTTAATCGAATACGGATCTTGATCCACATCATCCACATGGCGGTGATGTGTACGGTGACCAGATGCCCAGAACAAAATACTGTTTTGAACAGCAAAAGTTCCCATGATCATCAAAATGATTTTAAGTGGTAAAGTCGCTTCGTATGCACGATGTGCCCACAAGCGATGATAACCTGCAGTAATACCTAAACTACTGAGACCGAGTAAAACGAATAAACTAATCCAAGCTGCCGCACTAAAATCATGGTGGTAGGCATATAAAGGGATCGCAATTACTGCCACAAGAGGTAAAAAAACCAAGGCAAAAACACCGATCCAATTTATTGGGGCTTTGGGTAGGGGAGCATTCATCTCCAACAGCACTCCTAAGAACCTTAATCAGGTAAAGTTAAACGCATAGCTTCAGCATTTTTCTAGGCTATACTTTCACAGATATTATCATGGGCGAACATGTGTTCACTAGTATTAGTGTACATCTGTATTGTATAAAACAGTAACAGAATAAAACATGAATTCTAGCGGTTTGATCGAAAAAAATGAATGGTTAAAACGTCGTATTTAAATGTCACAATAGTGTAAGAATTTTTCTGTCTTATCCAATTTGATTTTTAGGGGGTTAGATAATTGATTCTCAAGTTAAATTTTAATTTTGGAACCCTCAAAAGTTCAAAATAAAATTCTACTTTATTGTGTTATTAAATGGATTTGAGTTATTGAATTTGCGCTAAGGCAAGCTGCATCATTTTTGGGAAATCAGTAATTAATCCATTGATCCCCAAATCTCTTAAATGCTTAGCGCGCTCAATATCATTGACGGTCCAAACACTGATGCCCAAACCTGCACGCTGAGTTGCTTGAATGAGCTCATCTGTTGCCAATTGATTCATCCATCCAATCTGGCAGCATCCCAGTTGTAATGCTTGTTCGATCGCACGTTGTTGGATGTCATCTTCAATCAGTAGACCACGTTTAAAACTTGAGTTTTGCTGTTGTAAGGCTTGATGTATTTTTAAATCAAAACTGGTAATCACTGCGACATTTTCAAAACCTCGCAGTTGTTTTTGTAATTCGATGATGAGTTGTTCAGCGTGTTGCAATGTTTCTACAGCTTTCACTTCAACTTCAATATGCTCAAAGTCCTGCATAATCTTTAGGCTTTGGCTTAAGGTAGGGGTAATTTGTTTTTCCCAATCCATCCAGATATTGGCTTGGTTATAGGCCGCTAATTCAGTGCTGTTTAAATCATACAGTGCTTGATCTATTCCGGTCGTTCTTAAAAAATTATCATCATGCATGATAATGAGTTCATCATCTTTTAATTGTCGAACATCGAATTCAACTGCACGGATACCTAAATCGTGAATATATTGAAATCCCGCTAAGGTATTTTCAGGTGCTTCACCACGCGCGCCACGATGTCCGATAATTCTCATAATGAACTCACATTCTCATTTTCATCTGTCTAGTAATCGTTTAAGTCTTACTTTTAGCAATAACTTGACTTTATCATACTGTTAAAAATTTACTTCTAGACAGTGATTTATCGTTAAATCGTATCATTGATGTTCTTTTGCCAAAGCACTTCACTACCACCTTCTGCACGTTGTAAGGTGCGTGAAGCAACAAAAAACCAGTCGGATAATCTGTTAATTAATTGTAGAGCAGTTGCTTGAATATTTTGATCACGACTGTGTACGGTCATTAAGCTGCGTTCTGCACGACGACATACAGCACGTGCTTGATGCGCATAGCTACATGCTAATGTTCCTGAAGGTAGAATAAAGTCCTTAAGCATTGGTAAGTCTTCATTCATTTTGTCGATTTCCTTTTCAAGAAATTCAACACAAACAGGTTGAAGCAAGTTGTAGTTAGGAATACAGACTTCACCACCTAAATCAAATAGCCAGTGTTGAATTAAACTCAGTGATTTATCCCAATCGGCTTTATCGACGATGTTACTCATTGAAATTTGTGAACGTAATACACCAACAATAGAATTTAGTTCATCTACATCACCGAGAGCGGTAATACGTAAGTCATCTTTCGCTACGCGAGAACCATCTCCTAATCCAGTGGTACCTGAATCACCTGTACGGGTATAAATTTTACTTAAACGATGTCCCATAATTTTGTCCTAGAGAAAAATGAAAAGATAAAGAATAAAAAAGGATAATGTCGGTCAAAACATTATCCATAAACTGCGCTGTTTTAGATATTTTTTTGGGTGTCGCTTTTAGTAGCGGAAAGTTACCCCTGCAGATGCAAGTCGACCACCGTTGATGTAGTAGTAACCATTACTGTATGAAGTTGTTTTGTATTCAACATCACCAATGTTTTGGATGTTTGTAAATAGTTTTACATTTGGATTTACATTCCAAAAAGCATTAACATCGACAGTAGCATAACCAGAAACTGTACTATTTTTAGGTCTAGATTTTGCAGAAAGTGATGTACTAATGCCATAAACTTCGTTCTGTATACCTGCTGTCAATGTTAGACTTTGACGCGAACGACGATTCAAGTCTTGATCTGTCTCTTTGTCTTTAGGTTGTACATATGCATAAGAAAGATTAGTAAATAATTCATCATTTGCCCAATCTAAATTAAACTCACCACCTGTAAAGGTTGCTTTTTTGACATTGTATAATCTGCTTTCATATGTGATTGGATCTGTCACATACGTGATCAAATCATCAACCTCATTACGATATGCAGATAATCCTAGGCTTAACTGATCAGTAATTTTTTGATCTAAACCAATTTCATAAGAAATACTTTCTTCAGGCTTCAAATTTGGATTTCCACCCCAATTTAGCGCATAAAGGTCATTGTTGGTTGGAGCTCGAAATGCTGTACCAATATTGGTATAAATACTTGTTGCAGGTGAAATTTGATAGCGTGCAGCTGCTTGGCCTACTGTATGCGTGCCAAAGGTTTCGTGATCTTCTACACGTAAACCCAATTGAGTATGTAGTTTATTTGATTGGTATTGATGTTGTACAAAATAACCTGTGCTATCTACATCTTTGTTGTAATCCACACCATAGGCACCACTACCTGAAAGCACATCAGATTTTATATTTTTAGTGGCTACACCAGCTAAAATATTCTGAGTTGGGGTAAATTGCCATTTACTATACAGTTCAGCTTCTTTTGTCGTGTTATAAATAGCATCATGTGAATCATTTTGTTCTAAGTCATCTTTAAATTGTGACAAACGTGTATTAACTGACAGATTATCATTAATGTTGACACGACCTTTAATATTGATCACTTCATTTTTAAAATCTTGCGATATATTTTTTAATCCAATTAGATTCCAATTGGTGTCATTTATACCATCAATATAAGTCGCAGTCCCTTGATTTTGTGAATAATCTATAGAAGCAGCATAATGTTCTTTTTCGATACCTACTTTTGCACTTAAGCCTTTTTGATCATATGAGCCCGCTTTGACATGAGCATCTTTAAAATCTGTAACTTGAGTACCATCGGATTCTAAACGTTGTCCTCGGATTTGTGCATAAAAACCATTTTCTGCGAGATCAGCACCTACAACAGATTTATAGGTATTGTGTTCACCAATTTCACCTGTGATGAAAGCACCCGTTTTTTCAGGAGTTTTTGAAATGAGTTGTACAACGCCTCCAATTGCATCTGTTCCATATAAGACTGATGCAGGGCCTTTTAGTACTTCAATCTGTTTGATATCAGTAGTATCAATAAAAGCTAATGATGCAGAACCAGCAGAACCTGTATTTAAACGAACACCATCACGGAGTACCAAAGTGTGAGTTGAATTAGTTCCACGTGTAAAGATAGAGGCTGCTTGACCATAACCACCATATTGCATCATATCAATAGAGGCATCACTCATAAGCAAATGCGGTAGTTCAGCAATTGGTGATTGTTCTAATATGTGTGGTTCAATAATTGAAATCCGTGCTGGCACATTTTCAATTTTTTCTTCAGAGCGAGTAGCAGTGATTACAATTGTATCAAGTTTCGAATTTGCTTCTGAATTTGAAGAAGTATCTGCAAAAGCAGGAGAAGATAACCCCATCGCAATAGCGACAGCACCTACAAGTGCAGTAGGTTTAAAAATAACAGACATGATATGCTCCATACATTCACTCCCCGTGAATGATTGAGTTTAAGGGCACAACAAGCTGGTATCCGGACTTAAATATAGAACCTAAAGCGATTCAGATTATTCCACCTTCCCACAAAACATTGCAGTGGTGTAAGTCTTTTGACTTATTAAAGAATAATATTTTCATTTTACCGTTGCGGGGGCAGTGTTGGATTTCCACCAACTTCCCAAAGCCTTAAGCTAGACTTGTTGCATTTGTGTGCAGTATAAAGTTTGTTTAGTGTATAAACAATGTAAAACAGATAATCCTATAGAACTTTAACGCAAGTGAATAAATTTGCTTTACAATGATTTGCTTAAAATACTGAAAAAATCAGTTTGGTCTGAACAAATTCGAGTTCAAAGCTATGCGTACCCGTGCCAAAATTTGTGGGATTACACGACCACAGGATATTCAAGCTGCTGTACAAGCAGGTGTGGATGCGATTGGTTTTGTGTTTTATGAACCTAGTCCACGTTATGTCACGATTGAATTGGCTCAGCAATTGGCACAACTTATTCCACCGTATATCAACATTGTTGGATTATTTGTCAATGCCAGCGCACAAGACATTGCACAAGTATTAGAACAAGTGCCTTTGGATATTATTCAGTTTCATGGTGATGAAACTGCACAACAATGTCAGCAGATCGCACAGTATAATAAGCGCCGTTGGTACAAAGCGATTCAGATTAAACCTGATGCAAAAAATTCAGATATTATTACGACAATTCAGCAATACCAACAGGCTGGTGCGAGTGCTATGCTTTTAGACGCATGGCATCCTGAACTGAAAGGAGGGACTGGACACAGTTTTGACTGGTCTCAATTCCCTAAACTCGATATTGCTTTAATTTTGGCAGGTGGTTTAAACCCTGAAAATATTGAAGACGCTATACAAACGACTCAAGCGTATGCAGTCGATGTCAGCGGAGGCGTAGAATCCGCAAAAGGTATCAAAGACCAACAACTCGTAGAACGATTTATGCAAGGAGTCCAACGTGGATCAGCAAAGTAATCAACAAAATAGTGTGATTGACTATACCCAATTCCCAGATCAAAACGGGCATTTCGGTATCCATGGCGGACGTTTTGTGTCAGAAACTTTAATGGCAGCTTTAGAGGATTTAGAGAAACTCTATTTCCGTATGAAAGATGATGCGCAGTTTCTGGCAGAATTCGACCGTGATCTCGCTTATTATGTCGGACGTCCTAGTCCGCTTTACTATGCTGAGCGATGGTCGAAAGAGTTGGGTGGTGCGCAAATTTATCTTAAACGTGAAGACTTAAATCATACAGGCTCACATAAGGTCAATAACACCATTGGTCAGGCGCTACTTGCGAAGCTTTCTGGCAAAAAACGTATTATTGCGGAAACGGGTGCAGGTCAACATGGTGTGGCGACAGCAACAATTGCCGCGCGTTTAGGTCTTGAGTGTGTGGTATTCATGGGTGCTGAAGACGTAAAACGTCAGGCCATGAATGTCTACCGTATGCGCTTGCTTGGCGCAACAGTTGTGCCTGTAGAAAGTGGTTCTAAAACATTAAAAGATGCCATGAACGAAGCGATGCGTGACTGGGTAACCAATGTAGATTCGACTTACTACGTGATTGGTACGGTTGCAGGTCCACATCCATATCCGCAATTGGTACGTGATTTCCAGTCGATTATTGGACGTGAAGCACGTAAACAAATTCAAGAGCAAGCAGGTCGTTTACCAGATGCTTTGGTTGCATGTGTCGGCGGTGGTTCAAATGCAATGGGCTTGTTCTATCCATTCTTAAATGATCAAGATGTTAAAATGTACGGTGTTGAAGCCGCAGGTTTAGGCATTGAAACAGGGAAACATTCTGCGCCATTAAATGCAGGCCATGTTGGCGTTTTACATGGTAACCGTACTTATTTAATGTCAGATGAGCAAGGTCAGATTATTGAAACACATTCAATCTCTGCAGGTTTGGATTATCCTGGTGTGGGTCCTGAACATAGTTTCTTAAAAGACATGCATCGTGTGAATTATGTGCCAATTAATGATACAGAAGCACTTCAAGGCTTCCGTGATTTGACTCATATTGAAGGGATTATTCCTGCATTGGAAAGTTCACATGCAATGGCTTATGTGACTAAACTCGCGCCAACAATGTCGAAGGATCAAATTATTATTGCGACGGTATCGGGTCGTGGTGACAAAGACTTAATGACTGTTGCACGTATTGATGGTGTTGAAATGGTCGAGATGTAATTCATCTTACTCGATCAATTTAAAAGCCTCTTTTATAGAGGCTTTTTTATTTCTGGACTAGACAGGATCATGGGGAAACTCTACAAAAAGCACATGGAAATCATGAGCTAAATTACCCAAAATTTACTGAAAATAATCGGTTAATTTTTAATATGCCTTTTTTACAACGGGTTCGAGCTGAACCTTTTCCTGAAAAAATTGTCTGGGGATGGAAAGACACATTTGCGATTTGTATCATCCCTTTAATTATTTTAAATGGTTTTATTTTAGAAAAAATATTTGGAATCTCGATAGCTGCTAGTCTGGGCGATACCATTTTAAGAGGCGTGCTGTTTATTTTAGTGTGCTACTTATATAAGGATATGTTGCTTACGCATTGGCAAAAGTATAAACAAGCCTTTTGGCGCTCAAGTGTCTTGGTGGTGGTCGGTGCAATCGTGTTACAAGTGGTGATCTCACTGACACGTCAGTTTTTACCCCTCGGGCCGAGTACACAAGAAAAAAGCCTGATTGATCCTGAACATATTCCTTTTCTCAGTCTGTTGGTGATTAGCTTGGGTCCACTATTTACTGCGCTTTTAGAAGATATTGTGTTTCGCTATACTTTATTGCAAAAGTTATTTATCCAACCGTGGTTATGGCGCATTGTACTGATTATATTGAACTCTATATTATTTGGTCTGATCCATTATCATAATTTTGACGGAAATTTAATCGCGACAATCAGCTTTATGAGTGCAGGTTTATTTTTAAATCTGATCTATTTGTGGACACGCAATATTTGGCATGTATTACTCATTCATTTTTTGAACAATGCCGTATTATCTGTGGGTGGGATTTTATTATTAAAACTTTTTCAAACATTAACTTAGTGACTTTAGTGACTGAATATGTCTAGTTTATTTATCGTTATGCTGGGTGGCCGTCATGCACGTGCCAATGTTGAAGTTCATGATGTGGTTCTTGCCGTAGGAGATTCGCTTGAAGAGGTTTATCCTCAATTAAAAAATGCGTGGTTTGGTGAGCAACAGGGTTTACACATCGACGCATGGCAAAAATTACAGGCTTTAGTGTTTGAAAATAAGAAATATCAAATACATTTTACTGATGCGCAACCGAATGCATCAGATCAGAAGCTTTGGCTAATTAATTTAGGCGGCTATGATGCAAATGAGTTTGGTGAGTTACACCGCTATATCTTGATTGTTGCTCAAGATGCGATTGAAGCGAAAGCCAAGGGTAAACAGCATTTTGCAGGGCATTGGCAAAAACCACATACCGATCGAGTTTTAGAGGTAGATGATTGTCTGGCGATAGATCAGGTATATGGCCGTTATGTGCAATTGATTGAAGTAGATTTGAATGCTGATTCTCATGTAGAGCTTGACCAAAGTGTTTGGGAGAATACCTATTTGGCCATCTGAGTTGTCATCGCTTGATCTGCTTAAAAAGGGCGCTGTATTGCAGCCTTAAAAGATTAAGCGTATCTTAATTTTAAAAAATTGACATCAATCATTGCATTGCTCTCTCATAATCTAGTTAGTGTAACAACAGAAACTTCGCAATGTTTTCAACAAGTTTACGTAGACTAAAAACTCAAACAAAACACTGCGGAGTGTGATCAATGAGCGGTTTATTAGACGAGTTAGGTAAAATTGCAGGTGCAGTGATTGCTGAGCAAAGTGTCGATACGTTAGATCCTGATGCTGGCTTTCTAGAAAAAGCAGCTGGCGCATTTGCAGGTTATGAAGCCGCAAAAATTGCCGAAGACAAACTAGAAAATAGTGATGAGCAGCAGAAAGCAGAGGATTAACTCAAGATCGCTAAACTCAGCTTTGGGCATTGATCTTAATCAATCCTGTGTACATATCAATAAGCTACAGGGATGAATAAGTTCAGTATCGGGATGACAGCTGTGATCAAAGAGAGGGCATATTCGATATGCTCTTTTTATTATCTAAAATAAAGATAAGCAATGAAGAAAATCATCCATAACGTAATAAAAGCATGCTTTGCCCGTAAAGCATTGCCAATTCGATCTTTGCACAATGCTTATCAATAAAACCGCTATAAAATATGGAAAAAAAGCATTTCTTTGATAGATCAATACTCGTTATATTGTGCATCGTTATAATGAAACTACTAGCTGTACGCCATGTATTTATATACTGATTTCGATCAGCAACTGATCAATGAACGTGTTGCACAATTCCGTGATCAAACGGAACGTTATTTAGCTGGAAAACTCACTGAAGATGAGTATCGTCCATTACGATTACAAAATGGTTTATACGTACAGCGTTATGCGCCAATGCTACGTATTGCTGTACCTTACGGTTTAATGAACTCTAAACAATTACGTAAAGTTTCAGAGCTTGCCAAAGAATATGACCGTGGTTATGCACACGTTTCGACACGTCAGAACATTCAGTTTAACTGGCCTGCGCTAGAAAATGTGCCTGATATGCTTGAAGGTTTAGCTTCTGTTCAGATGCATGCGATCCAAACTTCAGGAAACTGTATCCGTAATACCACAACAGACCAATACGCTGGTGTTGTTGCTGGGGAAATTGCAGATCCACGCCCGACGTGTGAATTGATTCGTCAGTGGTCTACATTCCATCCTGAGTTTGCATTTTTACCGCGTAAGTTCAAAATTGCAGTTTCCGCACTTGAAGAAATTGATCGTGCAGCAACTTCATTCCATGACATTGGGGTGTATTTAACTCGTAATGAAGCAGGTGAGTTGGGTTATAAAATCAAAGTGGGTGGTGGCCTAGGTCGTACACCTATCATTGGTTCTATGATTCGTGAGTGGTTGCCACGTGAAGATTTAATTGCTTATTTAGAAGCGGTTCTGCGTGTTTATAACTTGCACGGTCGCCGTGACAATAAATATAAAGCTCGTATTAAAATTTTGGTTAAAGCATTAACACCACAAGTTTTTGCTGAAAAAGTTGAAGCTGAATTTGCTGAAACAATTAAAACCTTGAAAGTTCAACCTGAAATTTTGCAAAAATTAGACGAAGAGTTTATGCCGTTTGATTATCAAAATTATGCAGATGAAGATTTCAGTGGCTTATTTGCTGAATATCCAAAGTTTAAACAGTGGTTCAATATCAATACCAATGCACATAAAGTTGCAGGCTATCGTATTGTCACTATTTCACTAAAACGTGCGGGTATTGCACCAGGTGATATGACTGTTGAAGAAATGAATTTGATTGCAGATCTTGCAGACAAATATACATTTGGTGAATTACGGACCACACACGAACAAAATATTTCATTGGTTGATGTACCACAGAAAGATTTATTTGAATTATGGCAAACGCTTGAAAAGAATAATCTTGCTCGGGCACATATTGGTTTTATTACCGATATCATTTGCTGCCCAGGTGGTGACTTCTGTTCATTGGCAAATGCGAAATCTATTCCGATTTCTGAAGCCATTACACGCCGTTTTGATGATTTAGATACGGTCTATAACTTAGGCCATATCGACTTGAATATTTCAGGTTGTATGAATGCTTGTGGTCATCACCATGTCGGCAACATCGGTATTTTGGGTGTGGACAAAAAAGGCGCTGAATTCTATCAAATTACCTTGGGTGGAAATGCAGACCATGACGCTTCAATTGGTGATATTTTAGGACCATCATTTGCAGCAGAATCTGTACCTGACATTATTGATGAAATTTTAAATACTTATCTTGATCTTCGTAACGAAGGTGAAGAATTTATTGAAACTTATCGCCGAGTGGGTATCCAACCTTTTAAGGAGCGCGCATATGCTTAATACCGCACTTCAAGTCCTCTCTAAAGATGGCACTGTTGCAGACAATACCTATCAAATCATTGCTGAAGATGGAGTATTGCCACAAGGTGATGTGTTGTTGACCGTTGACCAGTTGGATCAGCTTGCGAATGTGACGGGAAAAAAAGCACTATTTCTTACCGTAGATGCTTCACCTGAAACCAATGCGTTTCCATTAGATCAGTTAGATGCGATCTTTATTGATTTCGCAGGTTTTAATGATGGTCGTGGTTATTCATTTGCTGCGTTGTTACGTCGCCAAGGCTATACAGGCGATCTTCGTGCAACAGGCGATGTGTTTAAAGATGTCTTGAACTATATGAAGCGTTCTGGTTTCGATACTTTTGTTGTAAAAGAAGGTAAAGATATCCATGAGGCAGCAGCAGGTTTAGGTGATTTTACTCACCCTTACCAAGCATCTACAGCTGTACCAAAAGCACATTATCAAACAGGTGCTTGATTGCTCTAAGTACTGATTTTGAAATGAAAGCCGAACTTAAGTTCGGCTTTTTATTGTTCTCAAGTTAAAGCTGGTGTAGCCATTGCTTATTATGAATATGATATGAACGATATAAATTGGTATTCGGCTTTATTTGTATCGTGCCCAAATCAATATTGATTCAACATAACATCATTAGGTAGTAAACCTTCTCTACTTAAAAGCATCTATAAAAAATCATCGTTGCATTTTTGCAATGTTGTAGGCTGGAAAAGTCTATATATCTACAACAATGAACAGCAGATAATTAAACAAAGATGATTCATGGTGGATGAAATGTTAAATCAAACAATGGGTGACTTATCGCTACTCAAAGGCTGGAACGCAACTTTACCCAATACTGAAGTCATGCCTGTACTATTTTTGGGACATGGTTCACCCATGAATGCGATTCAAACCAATGATTTTACCCGTACTTGGAACAGCATTGGTGCAGAAATGGACGTACAGCCCACAGCAATTTTATGTATTTCCGCACATTGGCTTACCCAAGGTGGTACTGCCGTCACTGCAATGCAACAACCGAAAACCATTCATGATTTTGGTCGTTTTCCTCAAGCTTTGTTTGATGTGCAATATCCTGCTACTGGAAATAAAGCTTTGGTTGAGGCAACAACTGAAGCAATTCACAGTATAGAAATTCATCATGATCATAGTTGGGGATTAGATCACGGAACATGGGGCGTGTTATGTCATGTATTCCCACAAGCCAATATTCCTGTTGTTCAATTGAGTGTCGACTATAGTCAAGGTGCCCAATATCATTATGACTTGGCTAAACAATTAGCGCAGTTACGTCGTAAAGGGGTATTGATTGTTGCCAGTGGTAATCTCGTACATAACCTAAGCAAAATTGCCTTTGATAAATTTGATGATCATTATGGTTATGATTGGGCTTTAGAAGCTGATGCAAAGATGAAAAATTTCTTAGCCACGCATAACCATCAAGCTTTGATTGACTGGCAAAAGCAAGGTGCTGAGTTTTTATTGTCGATTCCCACACCTGATCACTATTATCCGATGTTATATGCCTTAGGCTTACAGGAAGAGAAAGATGAGTTACATATTTTTAATGATCAAGCCGTTGCTGGTTCATTAACCATGACCTCATTTCGACTTGATCAACATTAATTTCAAATGTTAAGAATATAAAAGTTGGGTCTAAGGATTCAACTTTTATATTATTGATGAGATTGAGTTAGTCGTATTTATTCTCTCAAGATAGAACGCTTTTAAGATCATTGCGCAATTTTCAAATATTGAGGTCTTACTTCCTTACAGAGCAGTTTAGATATCACTGAATCCATATGAAATTTAGAATAATGGCGAATTAATAAATTTATAGAAAAATGCTGTAGCTAATGATGGCTCTAACAGTAAAGGAAATAAGAAACCATAGATTGCACCAGCAATATGCGCGCGGTGGTCGATTAATGGCGAATGTCCTGAACGGATTGCATACAGGCTATAGCATAAATAAATCGTGCCAAAAATAATCGCGGGCACAGGTAAAATATAGATATAAATCATGCCCCAAGGGTTAAATAGAATCGCACTAAATAATACTGCATTAACGGCACCCGAAGCCCCTAAACTTCGATAGGAATTTAGGGTTCGATTATGCAAATAGCTGGGAATCGCAGCAATGATGATAGCACTACAATAAAATAAGACAAAGCCCATACCACTTAAGTAATCACGGAAAAACCATTCAACATTTCGTCCAAAGAAGTACAAGGTAAACATATTGAAAAATAGATGCATACCATCTTTATGGATAAAACCATGGGTTAAAAAGCGATCATATTGACCATGCTTAATCGCTGAAACATTGAAAATCAAACGATTCATTACATTGCGTTGCTGCCAAGCAATAAAAGAAATCGCAAGTGTGATTAAAATAATCAGAAGGGTATGGGTAAGACCAGTGATCATATTGTTATAAATGACGTTGTTATCGTAATAGCAATATAACCTATATCATTGTCAATCAATAGGCTATCGCAATATTCTGTTCATTATCCTTCACTCAGTTGACAGTTCACCATCCAGCGAATACCAAACTGATCGGTGAAAGCACCATATAAAGCACCCCAAAATGTAGGTTCTAGTGCCATTTCAATATGACCATTGGTAGAGAGTGCTGTAAATAATCGCTGAGCTTCATCCGCTTCGTGAGCTTCTAAGTTGATCGAAATATAATGGTTGGTGCCTTTGCTGAATGGTGCACTATTAGGTGCACAGAACTGCTCGCTGGTGTCTGAACCCATCAATACGGTAAACTCATTAATCGGTAAAGAAACATGTAAAATATAGTTTTTCTCTTGGTCTGGCACTTGGACATCGGGCAGTTCGGAATAACGTTTTAAAAATGAAAATTCACCGCCAAAAACAGATTTATAAAAATTAAAAGCAGCTTCGGTCTGACCTTCAAAGTTTAAATAGTGATTAAGTTGCATTGTGATTGTCCATTTTGTTGTTTTGAAGTGATTAATTTATCAGCTGATGGTTTAAAACTTGATGAATATTTTGTAATTGAAAACAAAAATCCCTCAATCATAAATGAGGGACTTTTGTTTTCTAGGTTATCGCTTTGGTCTGCTTAAAGCTGTTTATCTTGTTGTTGCTCTAATTTTAAATCCTGTTTATTGGCATAACCATCAATATCTTCATTTTGAAGAACTTCATTTGGATTTGGACGATCTACAAAGCCAATTTTAGGTACAGGGATTTCAATCTGATTTTCCACAAAACGATTGCGGATTAACTCATGAATTTCATCTTTGACTTGTAGATAGTTTGCTTGCATACACCACAGCGCAAATAAAATTTCAATGGAGGATTCTCCAAAGGCAGAAACAGTTACACGCGGTTTAGGATCTGCTAATACCAACGGGTAATCGTTGGCAACATCAATTAAAACTTCACGAACTTTATTGATGTTCTCATTAAAGTTAATTGCAACCGTAATCGACAATCGCCGTATCGGGAATTTTGATAGGTTATGTACGGGGGCGCGAATCAATTGCTCATTGGGGAGGCGCACATAGACATTGTCCATAGTCAAAAGTTTCACTGAAAGTAAGTCAATCGAAATCACCTCACCTTCAATAGTATGTCCACGAATCAGGGTGATTTGAATCGTATCGCCAACTTCAAATGAACCTTCGCCAATTAAAAATAAGCCACTGATTAAATTTGATGCAGAAGTTTGTGAGGCAAAACCCAATGCAACAGTTAAAATCCCTGCTGCGCCTAAAAATACGCTGAGTTTAAAGCCTGCTTCTTTTAAGCTGGCAATCACAAACAGTAAGAAAATAAAATAAAAAATACCTCTACGCCAAACCAAACGTTGATGCGCATTAAAGCGCGCGCCTATGGTACGGATAAAGGTATTGGAAATGACACGTGCCAGTACAAAACCCACAAAGCAGAGGATCAGAGCAACAGCAATTTCACTTAAGCGGTCGACATTTACATTGGTAAAGATGCCTTTTAGGCTATTGGCAATGTCTTTGGGAATATTGGATTCAGCCATTTTTACCTCATCCCTTAGAAAAATGAATCAAACATATTGAACAAAGCGCCACCTGGTGAGCGTGGCGGATGTACATAAATCACTTCGCCGGCCAAAGGTGGTGTACGATTTTCAATTCTTACACGGGCAGGGCGGTCATTGCCTTCATACACGACCTTGATTTGTGATGTCCATAAACGTCCTGTACTTTCACTATAAAATAAAGGTAGCGCAGGAACAGGCACATTCATACGGTCAAATCGAAGCTGATGACTACTGACATTGTGGAAATCAATCGGTGTTACTGCACGAAAGGCACGTGGACGTAATAAATTTAATTCGGTACGACCATCGACTGAGGTGGCATAACACATTTCGCCTGTGCGGTGATCAGGGCCAAACCATGTATCCTTAGGTAAAATTACAGGAATATCAAATAAGGGTTCTTTTTGGGCTTGCACAAAACCTGAAATCCACAGTGGTGTACTGATATAGAGTGTGCCGCGTTGGCCTGCCGGAATATAAATTGGATCGACAGGACGAATCACCACAGAGCGATCGGCTAAACGGGGCATAAGTTGAAATGCTTTATGGGTCTCGCGAAACATATAGCGTTCAACATGTACAGGTTCAGGAAAACCAAAGTTTACATCATGGATTTTATGCCATTGCTGCTCATAGTCATATTGGAATTTTGGACGATAATATTCCAAGCGCCATTCTTGTAAACCACGAGTAATGCGCATCATCATAGAACCAAATTGCCATGCTTTGGATTGGTTCAATTCAAACAGTTGTTCTCCCCACCACTTTAAATCAGGGAGTTCTGGTTCCAGATGTTCTTTCTTCTTAGACAAATGTGTTTATCCCATTCATAAAATCATCATCAAATCTTTAACAAACAGACTTCACGCTGTCATGAGCATAGAGTACACTCAAAGCAATTTAAATCATTAATATAAGTTGTAATGCAAGTTCTCAAACAATTACAAATACCATATAGTTTTGCAAAACGGCATGGAGTGCTGTTGCGTTATGAAGGTGATCAAGTTTTTATTGTTCGCCGTCAGGATACCGCACAAATTGCGATTCAGGAAGCCCGCCGCTATCTCGGTCGTACAGCACAACATCAATTATGTAATGAAACTGAGTTTAATCACATGCTCAGTTCAAGCTATGCTGGTGAAACGGGCGAATCGCAACAGGTTGCAGCTGGTCTTGAAGATCACCCTGATCTATTGAGTCTGGCCGATCAGATTCCTGAAACTGAAGATTTGATGGATCAGGAAGATGATGCTCCAATCGTGCGACTCATCAATGCTTTATTGTCTGAAGCGATTCGAGTCGGGGCTTCTGATATTCATATTGAAGCTTTTGAAAAGAAATTATCTGTTCGCTTACGGGTAGATGGGCAATTGCGTGAAATCGTACAGCCTCGTCGTGAACTTGCGCCATTGTTGGTATCGCGTATTAAAGTCATGGCAAAACTCGATATTGCAGAAAAACGTATTCCACAAGATGGTCGTATTTCTTTACGTCTTGCAGGACGTGAGGTGGATGTCCGTGTTTCGACCTTGCCATCGTCGCATGGTGAACGTGTCGTTATGCGTTTGTTGGATAAACAAGCGGGTCGACTCAACATGACCCATTTGGGTTTAATGAAGCCTGACTATGAGCGTTTAACGCAATTGGTTCATCGTCCACATGGCATTATTCTAGTCACTGGCCCTACAGGTTCGGGTAAAACGACGACTTTGTATGCCGCGCTTTCTGATTTGAATGATGGTTCTAAAAATATCCTCACTGCTGAAGATCCGATTGAGTATCAACTTGAAGGGATTGGGCAGACTCAAGTGAATACCAAAGTGGATATGACCTTTGCCCGTGCGTTAAAAGCCATGCTGCGTCAAGATCCAGATGTGGTGATGGTGGGTGAGATCCGTGATTTGGAAACGGCTGAAATCGCAGTTCAAGCGTCTTTAACAGGTCACTTGGTTTTGTCTACACTACATACCAATACTGCAATTGGTGCTGTGACCCGTTTAAAAGATATGGGGATTGAACCCTTCTTATTATCCAGTTCATTGATTGGGGTGATTGCCCAGCGTTTAGTTCGGACATTGTGTTCTCATTGTCATACATGGCGTGAAGCAGATGACTTTGAAAAAGATGTGTTTAAACCTGTGAGTTTAGAATCGAATTTAAAACTGCCTGTGCCGAATGGTTGTGATTTTTGTTCCCATACGGGCTTTACAGGACGTACTGCGATTTATGAAATTGTACCGATTGATGAGCAGATGCGCCGTTTGATTCATGGTAATGCAGCAGAATATGAGCTTGAAGAATATGCACGTAAAGATGCAGGCTCAATTCGAGATGATGGTTTACGTAAAGTATTGGCGGGTAAAACCACAATGGAAGAGGTTTTACGGGTAACCAATGAAGCGGCTGAGTAAGCCTGATTCTTTAATAGTTTATATGTTATTTCCTAGCCCTTAATAATCGTTTATCAAAATAGATATTTAGCTAAAGCAGCTTTTTTTGATAAGTATTTATTTAGGGTATGGAAATTTATGTTTGGATTTTCGTCATCTCTAAATGAAAATCATCCTTGTTATGTTAACTTTTTTGTTCTTCAAATCTAAAATAATATGGAAATAGATCAGAATCATCTTTTGTACATTTCATAAAATGCCTAAAAACAGTTAATTCCACTGCCTCATTTAGTTCTAAGTCCTGTTGATTTAACTCTTCCATGAGTTCTATTGTTGGAGAGTTTAGGTTAAATTTCCCTGTTACGTTATAGATGTAAGAGTTTTCTGTTTCAATATCTAATCTTAAAT
The DNA here is from genome assembly GCF_009668065.1 of Acinetobacter sp. RIT698. Lineage (NCBI taxonomy): Bacteria > Pseudomonadati > Pseudomonadota > Gammaproteobacteria > Moraxellales > Moraxellaceae > Acinetobacter > Acinetobacter sp. RIT698. Next base: position 554 of record NZ_WJYH01000019.1, on the reverse strand, counting down.
CGGTTCTCCATTGTGAATTACTTCCCCATCCTTGAGATAAGTCAAAGTATTTTCTATTTTTACGTCTGAATGCCCAATAAATTGAAGCCTTGTTTATTAAGTTTAAATTGAATTTATCTGGATTGAGTAAAATTTTCACACCAGCTTTTTTTATCATTAAATTATTTAGTTTTACAGCAGGAAAGTTACACTCAATAATTTCGAAATCATTCATTCCTATTTGTGCTTCTATTATTTCACAATTAAAAGGTTTGAATGAAAAGGGTGTAGTTATTTCAAGACCAAGAAGGTTATTAAATTCAATGTATTCTGCTACTGTAATTCTTGGTCCTTTCCAATCAGAATCATCAGCATCATTGTCAGTTTGAAAAGGAAGTGTCAGTAGGTCTAATACACGAGATAATGCATAAAGCTCCCAAATATCTTCTTGCAATAATTCATTTTTTCTACCACTTATTTTGTTGGATATATTCGAAATATAATTCTTATAGTCATTTTCAACAATCCATTTTTTAATTACAGATTCAAAAAAATCTTCAGCTTTAAAGTCTAAT